>NZ_JBICMC010000061.1:0-13475 GCF_043106005.1 Pseudomonas sp. GLN_2
GCCCACAAGGACGGCGTCAGTCCTGAGGCATGCGCGCAACCTGTGGGAGCGGCCTTGTGTCGCGATAGGGCCGCAACGCGGCCCCAGCTTCAGGCGGGCAATAAAAAACCCCGGCACAGGGCCGGGGTTCTGGTACATCACACTACACGATCACTCCTGGTTGGCCAGTTTGTGCTCGAGGTAGTGAATGTTGACGCCGCCTTTGCAGAAGCCTTCATCACGCACCAGGTCGCGGTGCAGCGGGATGTTGGTCTTGATGCCGTCGACGACGATCTCGTCCAGGGCATTGCGCATGCGCGCCATGGCTTCGTCGCGGTCCTTGCCGTAGGTGATCAGCTTGCCGATCAGCGAGTCGTAGTTCGGCGGAACCGAATAACCGCTGTACAGGTGCGAATCGACGCGTACGCCGTTGCCGCCCGGGGCGTGGAAGTGCTTCACCTTGCCTGGGCTCGGGATGAACTTCTTGGGGTCTTCGGCGTTGATCCGGCACTCCAGCGAGTGGCCGCGGATCACTACGTCTTCCTGGCGGAACGACAGCTTGTTGCCAGCGGCGATGCTCAGCATCTCCTTGACGATGTCGATGCCAGTGACCATCTCCGACACCGGGTGCTCAACCTGCACGCGGGTGTTCATCTCGATGAAGTAGAAGCGGCCGTTTTCGTACAGGAACTCGAAAGTACCGGCACCACGGTAGCCGATCTCGATGCACGCATCGACGCAGCGTTTGAACACTTCCTGGCGGGCTTTCTCATCGATGCCCGGGGCTGGTGCTTCTTCCAGGACCTTCTGGTGACGGCGCTGCAGCGAGCAGTCACGGTCGCCCAGGTGAATGGCGTTGCCCTGGCCGTCGGACAGTACCTGCACTTCCACGTGACGTGGGTTGGTCAGGAACTTCTCCAGGTAAACCATCGGGTTGCCGAAGGCAGCACCGGCTTCGGTACGGGTGAGCTTGGCCGAGGAAATCAGGTCCTCTTCCTTGTGCACCACGCGCATGCCGCGACCACCACCGCCACCGGCGGCCTTGATGATCACCGGGTAGCCGACGTCACGGGCAATCGCCAGGGCGACTTCTTCATCTTCCGGCAGTGGGCCATCAGAGCCCGGTACGGTCGGTACGCCCGACTTGATCATCGCGTCCTTGGCCGAAACCTTGTCGCCCATCAGGCGAATGGTGTCGGCTTTCGGGCCGATGAAGGCGAAACCGGATTTTTCCACCTGCTCGGCGAAATCGGCGTTTTCAGCCAAGAAGCCGTAACCCGGGTGAATCGCGGTGGCGCCAGTCACTTCGGCGGCAGCGATGATCGCCGGGATGTGCAGGTAGGAATCCTTCGACGATGCAGGGCCGATGCAGACCGACTCGTCTGCCAGGCCCAGGTGCATCAGTTCACGGTCGGCAGTGGAGTGCACGGCGACGGTCTTGATACCCAGCTCTTTGCAGGCACGCAGGATCCGCAGGGCAATTTCCCCGCGGTTGGCGATCAGGACTTTTTCGAGCTTCCCAGACATCGTTGGCTCTCCGCGATTCAAACGATGGTGAACAGCGGCTGGTCGAACTCAACCGGCTGGCCGTCTTCTACCAGGATGGCGTCGATGACACCGCCAATATCGGCTTCGATGTGGTTCATCATCTTCATGGCTTCGACGATGCACAGGGTGTCGCCTTTCTTCACGGACTGGCCAACTTCAGCGAAGTTAGGCGAGGTCGGCGAAGGCTTGCGGTAGAAGGTACCTACCATTGGCGAACGGACCACGGTGCCTTTCAGGGCCGGGGCGGCAGCAGTGGCTTCGGCGGCTGGCGCAGCAGCGGCAACCGGCGCAGCGGCAGGGGCGGCGGCCATAGGCGCCGGTGCGTAGAACTGCTGGGCAGCTGGGGTCTTGCTGTGACGGCTGATACGGACCGACTCTTCGCCTTCCTTGATCTCCAGTTCGTCGATGCCAGACTCTTCCAGCAGCTCGATCAGTTTCTTGACTTTACGGATATCCATTAATCATCAACTCCCAAAGGTTCGGTCAGGGGGCGAAATACAAAAAAACGTATCTGAAACGTTTCTCTCGAACCCCGGCCCACTTAGGCCAGGGTTTTCATCATTTGGGCTGTGCGTTGGCAGCCAGTTGTTCCAGCGCGGACTCCAGGGCCAGGCGATAACCGCTGGCGCCCAGACCGCAGATCACCCCTACGGCAACATCGGAAAAGTAGGAGTGGTGACGGAACGGTTCGCGTTTGTGCACGTTGGACAGGTGCACTTCGATGAATGGGATGCTCACCGCAAGCAATGCGTCACGTAATGCGACGCTTGTGTGGGTGAAAGCAGCCGGATTGATCAGGATGAAGTCCACACCCTCGTTGCGTGCGGCGTGAATGCGGTCGATCAGTTCGTATTCGGCATTGCTCTGCAGGTACTGCAGATGGTGGCCTGCGGCGCGGGCGCGTTGCTCCAGGTCCTGGTTGATCTGAGCCAGGGTCACGGCGCCGTAGTGGCCTGGCTCGCGAGTACCGAGCAGGTTGAGGTTGGGGCCGTGGAGCACCAGTAGCGTTGCCATCTGCGGATTCCTTGGATTTGTAGGGCAATTCGACACAGCGCGGCGAGTGTGCCGTAAAGCAACGGCAAGTGTCCAGTTCCCGGCAATAGCCAGCACGATGTCCGAGGTTCGCGCGAAGTATGTGACCGAATAATTAAATCCGGTCACTCATTTCAGGATTTTTCCGGGCTCGCGGGAAGTTATAGACCGACTTTGCCGCGCACGCGCGTCAGAATCTGCGCAAATTCACCGGCATTTATCTCGCCAATCACCCGATCAGCGGTAATTTCGCTGCCGTTCGCAGCAAAAAACAGCAGGGCGGGTGGGCCGAACAGCTGGTAGCGGTCGAGCAGCGTGCGTTGCTCGGCATTACTGTCGGTGATGTCGAAACGCAGCAGTTTGAAGCCGGCCAGCTGTGTTTGCACTTGCGGTGCATTGAGCACCTCATGCTCGATCACCTTGCAGCTGATGCACCAGTCGGCGTACCAGTCCAGCAGCACTGGCTGGCCGGCGGCCTGGGCCTGCGCCAGGGCTGCGTCCAGAGCATCAGGTGTGGTGATGGTCTGCCAGGCATCGGCTTTTGCCGTCGGGAGGCTGCCACTGGCGGCCAGTGACGCCCCCGGCAGTGGGCGCAGTGGGTCGCCCTGGCCAGTGAGTGCGCCGTACCAGCAAGCCAGCGCGTACACCAGCAAGGCCAGGCCGAGCAGTTGCGCCAGGCGCTGGGCCGCCGTCTTGACGACGAACTCCAGCGCGCCGAGGAACAGTGCCACACCCGCGGCGAGGAAACCGACCAGCAGCAAGGTCACAGGGCCTGGCAGTACACGGCTGAGCAAGCCGATGGCCAGCCCCAGCAGCAGTACGCCAATGGCGTTTTTCACCGTGTTCATCCATGGGCCGCTTTTGGGCAGCCAGGCCGCGCCACCGGTGGCCACCAGCAGCAGTGGCGCACCCATGCCCAAACCCAGGGTGAACAGCTTGAGCGCGCCACCCAGGGCATCGCCGCTGGCGCTGATATAGAGCAAGGCACCGGCCAGGGGGGCCGAGACACATGGAGAAACCAGCAAGCTGGAGAGTACACCGAGCACTGCTGCACCCAGCAGCGAGCCGCCGCGGGTGTGGTTGGCGACGTTGTTCAGGCGGTTGCTCAGGGCCTGGGGCAGCCTCAATTCGAAGAGGCCGAACATGGCCAGGGCGAACACTACGAAAAACAGCGCGAAAGGTACCAGCACCCAGGCCGACTGTAGGCGCGCCTGCAGGTTCAGGCTTGCGCCGAACAGGCCCATCAGTGCGCCGAGCACCGCGAAGCTGGCGGCCATTGGCAGCACGTAGGCCAGCGACAGCGCCAGGCCGCGCACGCCGCCAACCTGGCCGCGCAGCACCACACCGGAAAGGATCGGCAACATCGGCAGCACGCAGGGGGTGAAGGTCAGGCCGACCCCAGCGAGGAAGAACAGCAGCAGCGACTTCCAGTTCCAGCCGTGTTCGCGGGTGGCTGGCGTGTTTGCAACGCCTTCGCCATCGATACTCAGGCGTGCGGTTTCCGGCGGGTAGCACAAGCCCTTGTCGGCGCAACCCTGGTAGCCCACCAGCAGGGTGAAGGCGCGCGGGTCTTTACGTGGCAACTCGATATCGAGCACGCCGTGGTACACCTCGACGTCGCCGAAGAATTCATCGTGCTTGGCCTCACCCTTGGGGATGTTCGGTGTGCCCAGGGTGATATCGGCCGGTTCCGTGCGGAACTGGAAGCGGTGGCGGTAAAGGTAGTAGCCATCGGTGGCAACGAAGCGCAGCTTGATGGTTTGCGCATCGGCCTGGACCAGGTTGAGCTTGAAGGCCTCGTGTACCGGCAGAAAGTCGGCGTTGTTGGCCAGCGAAGCGGCGCCAAGGGTGGCGCTTGGGCGGTTGTCGAGCAGGCCTGCGGCGAAGGCAGGGCTGGCCAGCAGCAGGAACAGCATGAAAAACAGGCGACGCATGGCGGACTCGCGAGGTGGAACGTGCTCGGCATGATAACGGATACGCAGGAATAATTGGCCCGAAACAAACGGAGCGGGTTTACCCGCGAAGCGCCGCGCGGGCGGCGCTCGATCTCACAGGCGCAGCACATGTCCCGTCAAACACCACCCAACTGCTACACCTGTCCTGGCGACCACCCCGCCGGCTCAGACCCTGAACGCTCGCACGGCCCGGTTCAGCTCACCGCCCAGGCTCAGCAGCTGTTCACCTTGTTCACGCCCCTCGCCAATGCGCTGCAGGTTGTCTTCACCCAACGCGTGAATCCGCTCACTGTGGTCACGAATCTCGCTCACCGCGCCACTCTGCTGTGCCGTGACATCGGCAATCCGCACCGCCGTATCGGCAATGGTGCGAATGGCACAGACAATCTCATCCAGTGCCCCGTCCGCGGCCTGGGCTTGGTTGGCCGTGGCCTCGGCATGTTCCAGTTGCGCGCGCATCCCCGCCACCGAACTTCTGGCGGCCTGCTGCAAGCGGTCGATCAACGCCTGGATCTCGCCGGTAGCCCCCGTGGTGCGCTGGGCCAGCGAGCGCACCTCATCGGCGACCACGGCAAAGCCACGGCCCATCTCGCCGGCACGGGCCGCTTCGATCGCGGCATTCAGTGCCAGCAGGTTGGTCTGCTCGGCAATCGCGCGGATCACCGTCAGTACCCCGCCAATGGTGGCCGACTCTTCCGCTAATTGTTCGATCATGCGGGCGTTGCCTTGCACTTCATCGACCAGCTCACGCAAGCCCGACAGGCTTTGGCCGATTACCGCCTGGCCTTGTTCCACCGCACGCCCGGCATCGCGGCTGGCCTCGGCGGCTGCGCTGGCATCACCAGCCACTTGTTGAATGGTCGCTTCCAGCTCGCCCAAGGCATCGCGGATCTGCCCGGTATCGCCGGCCTGGCGCTCGGCGCCGCCGTGCAGCGCAGCGCTCATGCCGGCCAGGGCGTGGCTGCTGCCGGCCACCTGCTCGGCGTTATGGCGGATGGTGCCGACCAGCTCCACCAGGTACTGACGCAGGCGGTTGAGCGACTCCTGGATGTCGTGCAGTTCGCGGTTGGTCTTGCCCAGGGCGATGGCTTGGGCGAAGTCGCCCTCAGCCCAGCACGACAGGGCCGGGGCCAGTCCGGTCAGGGTACGTGCCAGGCGCCGTTGCAGCGTGTCGATCAGTAGGGCGATCAGCAGGATCAGGCCGATCATCAGGCCTTGGATGATGCGCACCTCGGCAGCGATTTTCGCATGCTGGCCGCGCACTTCGGGCTCCAGCGCGGCGATGGCCTGTTGTACGGCTTCCAGGCGCTGGCCGGTGGTGGCGGCCAGCGCGACGCGGCGCTCGATCTGTTCGCGGGTGCGTTGCAGTTCGGCCGGGTAGCGGTTGAGCAGGCTTTGCAATTCACGCTTGAGGCCCACGGCAATGTCTTCCTGCTGGGCGCTGCTCTGGGATTCCAGGCCCATCATCGCAGCGAAGTCGTCGGCTCCGGATTCGGCAGTGCGGGTTACGCCGAGCAGTGGCAGGCCGTCGACCGTTTGGGCCTGGGCGCGGATCAGTTGCAGCTCGCGCTCCACCTCGTCGGCCAGCTCTGGGCGGCCGCTGCTGACCAGCTTGTCGCGAGCCAAAGACAGCCGCCCCAGGTGCAGGGTGGCGTCTAGCAAGGGCAGCAAGTAGCGATTGGCCTCGGGGTTGCCACTGTCGCGGGCATAGCTGGCCATCTGCTCGAAGTTCGCCCCCAGCTCCCGCTCGGCTTGCAGCAGCAGGGCTTGTGGGTCGCCGGCCAGCTTGCCGGCGGCCAGCAGTTCGTTGGCGGTGAAGGCCTGCAGGCTATCCAGGCTGGGGCGCAACTTCTCGGCCAGCTCTACGGGCCAATCCGTCAGTGCGGCCTGCAACTGCTGGGTCGCCTCCATGGCTGCGGCCTGACGCAGGGCATCGCCGCTGCCCAGGTAGGCCTGGATATTGCGCGCCGTCTGGTTCTGGAACTGCTGAGACAGGCCCAGATAGCGCTCCATCAGCTGGTAGGGGCGCTCGAGGGCGCGCTGCGACCACCACAGGGTGGCGCCCAAGGCGATACACACGGTCACCAGCAACAGGGTGTTGAAATTGGTCAGCCACTTCAGGCGCATAGCCGCGAATTTCCTGCGCAGATGAGAGGTAGGCGCCTGAAGTTATTGCGATTTTGTGACGGGGTGATGACGCCAGGGGCTTGGTGTCAGAAAAAAAGTGGCACAGTGCCTCTATTGGTGTGGCCTGCACTGGCCTTTTCGGGGGCTTGCCCGCTCCCACAGGTTTACCTCCAGACTTGAGGTATGTGAAATGCCTGGGGAAGCGGGCGAGCCTGTGAAGAAGCCGGCACAGTGAGTGCGAATTTCAGGGCTCTACACGAACGACGCAATTACGCCCCGCATGCTTGGCCCGGTACAGCGCCTCGTCCGCTGCACTGGCCATGGTCAGTGCATCCAGCCCCTCGTCCAGTTGCACCACCCCTGCACTGAAGGTGCACTGCAAATCCCGCGGCTGCGCCGGGTAGAGAATGTCGGCAAAGCGCCGGCGAATTTCGTCCAGCACCTTGTGTGCGGCGTCCAGCGCGGTATTGGGCATGACGATGGCAAACTCTTCGCCACCGTAGCGGCCAATGAAGTCGGTCTTGCGCAAGCGCTGCTTGAGGAACAGGGCAAGGCTCTTGATCACGCGGTCGCCCATGGGGTGGCCGTGGCGGTCGTTGATCTTCTTGAAGTGGTCGATGTCGAGCATGGCAAAGCTCAACGGCTGCTGCTCACGGCGGGCGCGGAAGCTGCAGTCTTCCAGCAGCTGCAGGATATGGGTGTGGTTGTACAGCCCGGTCAGGCTGTCGCGGACCATGCGTGCCTTCAAATGGCGGGCGCGGGCGGCGCGGTTGCGCACGGTAGTGATCAGGTGGCGTGAGCGAAACGGCTTGGTCAAAAAGTCATCACCGCCTTCGCTCATGGCATCCAGTTGCTTGTCCAGGTCGTCCTCGGCAGACAGGTAGATGATCGGCACGCTCACATAACGGTCACTGTGGCGGATTACCTTGGCCAGCTCCGGGCCGGTGCAGGCCGGCATGTACAGGTCGAGGATGATCAGGTCGGGCTGGAAGTCGGCAAGCTCGGCCATGGTGCGGATCGGGTCGGTCAGGCTGCGGGTGAGCATGCCGGCGCCGGCCAGTACACGCTCGGTGTACAGGGCCTGTGTGCGCGAATCGTCGATGATCAGCACGCGCAGCGGGTCGTGCGGGGTGGCGTTGGTCAGCAGTTCGACCTTTTCCAGCAAGCTGGAAGCTTCCAGGCTGCCGGTGAGAAAGTCCTGGCCACCGGCGCGTACCGCAGCCAGACGGGTCGGGGTGTCGGCTTCGTGATGGCTGAAGAACAGCAAGGGAATGGCGCGTGCCAGGCCCTGCTGCACCCGAGCAGCCAGCAGCAAGCCCAGACCGGCGCCGGTGAAGTCGACATCCATGATGATGGCCGAAGGCGGGTACTCGCTGATCGAGGCGAGAAACGCCGCAGCGCAGGGCAACGCCTGCACCACCAGACCAAAGAATTCCAGTTGCTGGGCCAGGCGCTGGGCGCGTTCGTGGTCCTGCAGCAGGATGTACACCGGTTTGCGCACGGGCAGCAGCAGCGGGTCGAGCGGGTCGTCCTTGCGCAGGCCGTTACGCGTCAGCTGTTGGACGGGGCACTGCGGGCTCGGCTCGACTGCTTGGCTCATGTCCTGGCTACTTATAGGTTGGGATGTGCAGGGGCAATGATGGCTCTATGCTAGCAGCTCTTTTCACGTGCGTGAGTGCCCTGCGTCAACAAAGCGGGCAGAACGAATATTCAGTTGCTGACTGAATGGTCGCTTATGCGTACGGTGGTGTCTGCTTTATAGTGCAGCCATTCGGGCTTCCCGTGGCACGCTAGCGCAGGCCTGTGGTCAAAGCCCCTGAACCGTCGTGACTGATTAAGGACAAAGCCATGCTGGACTGGAAAAACCGCGAGGCCAAAGCCGAGCCCCGTGAGCGTGTCGACGGGCGCGGCGCTGCCGCCCGTAGCTACCTTGGCGGCCTTTGGAGCCGTGCCCTGGGGACCCTGATCGGGTTGTACCTGCTGGTGTGTATCGGCCTGGGCTGGTACTGGAGCCAGGAGCCTGCTCTGTTCCCGGTGCAGCAAAACGCCCAGGCCGCAGCCGAACGTACTGGCCAGCAGATGGTGGTGGGCTATACCACCGTCGAAACCCTCAAGACCGTGGCCGGCACCTTGCTGAACAAGCCGGGCGGCTACATTTCCAACGACCGCTTCCCGCCAGGGCTGTGGATGGACAACATGCCAAGCTGGGAATATGGCGTGCTGGTCCAGGTCCGCGACCTGTCCCGTGCCCTGCGTAAAGACTTCGCCCGTTCGCAGTCGCAGTCCACCGAAGACGCCGACCTGGCCAAGGCCGAGCCGCGCTTCAACTTCGACAACAAGAGCTGGATCCTGCCATCGAGCGAGTCGGAGTTCGAAGAGGGCATCAAGTCGCTGACCCGCTACCAGACCCGTCTGGCTGCCGGCGACAAGGGCGCTATCTTCTATACCCGCGCCGACAACCTGAACAACTGGCTGGGTGACGTGGCCACCCGTCTGGGCTCGCTGTCGCAGCGCCTGTCGGCCAGCGTTGGCCGGGTCAAGCTCAACACCACGCTGAAGACGGAGTCGGTCGTTGCCGGCCAGGCGCCGCAGGTGGATGAGGAGCTGGTGGAAACCCCATGGCTGCAGATCGACAACGTGTTCTATGAAGCCCGTGGCCAAGCCTGGGCGCTGTCGCACCTGCTGCGAGCCATCGAGGTGGACTTCGCCGACGTGCTGGCGAAGAAGAATGCCACCGTCAGCGTGCGTCAGATCATCCGTGAGCTGGAGGCCTCGCAAGAGCCGCTGTGGAGCCCGATGGTGCTCAACGGCAGTGGCTTCGGCATGTGGGCCAACCACTCGTTGGTCATGGCCAACTACATTTCCCGGGCCAACGCTGCGGTTATCGATCTGCGTCAGCTGCTGTCGCAGGGCTGATGATGGCTATCAGCCCAACCGAGGCCGCCCATCGGGCGGCTTCCGACCGCGAGCTGGTCACCTGGGTGGACGAAACCGACCAGGTACTGGGCGCCTTGCCCCGTGCCGAGCTGCGCGAGCGTGGCCTGATCGGTCGCTGCACGTTCATTCTGCTGTTCAACAGTGCCGGTGAATTGTGTGTACACCGGCGTACCTTGAGCAAGGCGCTGTACCCCGGGTATTGGGATGTGGCGGCGGGCGGCATGGTGACGGCTGGGGAAGCGTATGCCGAGTCGGCCGCGCGCGAGCTGGCCGAAGAGCTGGGCATCGAAGGCGCCGAGCTGCGCTTTCACGAGCGGTTCTACTTCGACCAGCCGGATAACCGCTTGTGGTGTGCGGTGTATTCGGCGGTGTCGGATGCACCGTTGCGGTTGCAGCCGGAAGAGGTGATCGAGGCGCGCTTCATCGGTCTGGAACAGGCTGAGCAGGAAAGCCTGAGCAAGCCTTATTGCCCGGACTCGTTGGCGGCGTTGCAGCGCTATAAGGCCACTTTGTAGGCTCGGGTTTGCCCGCGAAATACCGGCCCAGACACCCGTTTCGCAGGGCAAGGGCTTTGCCCTTGTTCGCGGGTAAACCCGCTCCTACACAACCGGCGTATTTATCGTTACACTGCGCGCCCTTTTCGGGCTGCCGCAATTCTTGCGGCAGTAGCGCCGCCCCTGCCAGAGTGGGGCTTCGCGGTCGGCCTCAACCCCAAGGCACGACCAGTTTTTGTCCTCAGCACCGAGGAACAAAAGTGGCCAAGAAAGCTTCTTCCTTTTCCGCCCTTGGCGGTCTCGTGTACTCCACCGACGCCGGTCGGCACTGCCCCGACTGTGGCCAGCCGGTGGACGCCTGCACCTGCAAGCAGCAAATCATCCCCGAAGGCGACGGCATTGCCCGCGTGCGCCGCGAAAGCAAAGGCCGTGGCGGCAAGACCGTGACCACTGTCACCGGCGTGCCGCTGCCGCCCGACCAGCTCAAGGAGCTGGCGACCACGCTCAAGCGCCGCTGCGGTACCGGCGGCGCCCTGAAGGACGGGGTTATCGAGATCCAGGGCGACCATGTCGAGCTGTTGATCGGCGAGCTGACCAAACAGGGTTTCAAGGCGAAAAAGTCCGGCGGCTGAGGCCATCGCGCGATTTTTTGCCCAGCGCTTTCTAAACTCGTTCCCGTGGTCAGAGTCTATGCCTGAGCACGGATGAATCGTCATTTTCAGCTTTTACACTCGCCCCGCTGCCTGCGGGCAGTGTCTTCGACTTATCTATAGGGGACTTGAATGTCCGTACGACGCACACGCAAAGACGATGGTAGCCAATGGACCGTGGCCGACAGCCGCAGTGTTTATGGCATCCGCCATTGGGGCGCTGGCTATTTCGCCATCAATGAAGCCGGGCGCGTCGAAGTACGCCCCAACGGCCCTCAAAGTGCTCCGATCGACCTGTTCGAACAGGTCGACGAACTGCGCCAGAGCGGCTTGTCGCTGCCCTTGCTGGTGCGCTTCCCTGACATTCTGCAGGACCGTGTGCGCCAGCTGACCGGTGCCTTCGACGCCAACATCGCGCGCCTGGAATACCAGAGCCAGTACACCGCGCTGTACCCGATCAAGGTCAACCAGCAGGAAGCGGTGGTGGAAAACATCATCGCCACGCAAAACGTTTCCATCGGCCTGGAAGCCGGCTCCAAACCCGAGTTGCTGGCAGTGCTGGCGCTGGCGCCGAAGGGCGGCACCATCGTCTGCAACGGCTACAAGGACCGTGAGTTCATTCGCCTGGCACTGATGGGCCAGAAGCTTGGCCACAATGTGTTCATCGTCATCGAGAAAGAGTCGGAAGTGGCCCTGGTGATCGAAGAGGCCGCCGAGCTCAAGGTGAAACCACAGGTTGGCCTGCGCGTTCGCCTGTCGTCGTTGGCCTCGAGCAAGTGGGCCGACACCGGTGGCGAGAAGTCCAAGTTCGGTTTGTCCGCCGCCCAGTTGCTTTCGGTGGTGCAGCGCTTCCGCGATGCGGGCCTGGATCAGGGCATCCGCCTGCTGCACTTCCACATGGGTTCGCAGATCGCCAACCTGGCTGACTACCAGCACGGTTTCAAGGAAGCCATCCGTTATTACGGCGAACTGCGTGCGCTGGGCCTGCCGGTCGACCATATCGACGTGGGTGGCGGCCTGGGTGTGGACTACGACGGCACCCACTCGCGCAATGCCAGCTCGATCAACTACGACATGGACGACTACGCCGGCGTGGTGGTGGGCATGCTCAAGGAGTTCTGCGACGCACAGGGCCTGCCGCACCCGCACATCTTCTCGGAGAGTGGCCGTTCGCTGACCGCGCACCACGCCATGCTGGTGATCCAGGTGACCGATGTCGAGAAACACAACGACGACGTACCGACCATCGAGAACAAGGAAGCCCTGCCCGAGACCGTGCAGTGGCTGGTCGACCTGCTTGGCCCGACCGACATCGAGATGGTCACCGAGACCTACTGGCGCGCCACCCACTACATGGGTGATGTGGCCGCGCAGTACGCTGATGGCAAGATCAGCCTGGGCGAGAAAGCCTTGGCCGAGCAGTGCTATTTCGCCGTGTGCCGCCGTCTGCACAACTCGCTGAAAGCCCGCCAGCGCTCGCACCGCCAGGTGCTGGACGAGCTGAACGACAAGCTGGCCGACAAGTACATCTGCAACTTCTCGGTGTTCCAGAGCCTGCCAGACACCTGGGCCATCGGCCAGGTCCTGCCGATCATCCCGCTGCACCGCCTGGACGAAGAGCCGATGCGGCGTGCGGTATTGCAGGACCTGACTTGCGATTCCGACGGCAAGATCAACCAGTACGTTGACGAGCAGAGCATCGAAACCAGCATGCCGGTGCATGCGGTGAAAGAGGGCGAGGATTACCTGCTGGGCGTGTTCCTGGTGGGTGCCTACCAGGAAATCCTGGGTGACATGCACAACCTGTTCGGTGACACCGACTCGGTGAACATCTACCAGAA
Organism: Pseudomonas sp. GLN_2; assembly: GCF_043106005.1. NCBI lineage: Bacteria > Pseudomonadati > Pseudomonadota > Gammaproteobacteria > Pseudomonadales > Pseudomonadaceae > Pseudomonas > Pseudomonas sp. GLN_2. Next base: position 12,564 of record NZ_JBICMC010000061.1, read on the forward strand.
TGCCGACGGCAGCGTGTACCACGCGGGTATCGAAACCCACGACACCATCGAAGACATGCTGCGCTACGTGCACCTGTCGCCGGAAGAGTTGATGACGCATTACCGCGACAAGGTCGCCAGCGCCAAGATCACTGCGCGTGAGCGGACCCAGTATCTGGATGCCTTGCGCCTGGGCTTGACCCGGTCTTCGTACCTGTCGTCGTAATTGACGGGGCCGCTCCTGCAAAAGCCTGTGCTGCCTTTTGTGGGAGCGGCCTTGCGTCGCGATATGAGGGCGAAGCCCTCACCAGCGTCACAACCGGTAAATATCCGGCCCTGGTCCATCGCACCAATGCCGCTACCTTTGAATGCAATGTTCAAAGGAGGACGATATGCAACGTCCAGGCTCCCATCGTTTACGTGGCGGTCGAGTGTCTGAATCCGGGCGCCTTTATCTGCTCACCACAACCACTCGTGACCGAACGCCGTTGTTCAAGGATTTTCGATTCGCCAGGACCGTGGTCCAGCAATTGCGGTTCAGTGAAGAGAGCAAGGCTTGTCGATCTCTGGCCTGGGTCTTGATGCCGGATCATCTTCACTGGCTTATCGAGCTTGGCCCGACGAGCCTGGGGGCGCTGATGTGTGGGTTCAAGTCCAGAAGCAGTTGTGCTTTGTACAAGGTCGGCGCTGACAGGCGACATATTTGGCAGACCAGCTTTCATGACCGGGCTCTGAGACGTGAGGATGATGTCCGAGCGGTGGCCCGCTACATCATCGCCAACCCCATTCGGGCCGGCCTGGTGCGGCGGGCTGGCGAGTATCCCCATTGGGACTGTGTATGGCTGTGAGCATGTGAGGGCTTCGCCCTCATTTCGCGACACAAGGCCGCTCCCACAGGGACCGCGAAAGCAGGCCGACCCGCTATCCCCCCAA
>NZ_JBICMC010000062.1:0-544 GCF_043106005.1 Pseudomonas sp. GLN_2
GCCCGGAAAGCCTGGTGGGTATCGCCGCCGAGCGCTCGCTGGAAATGGTCGTTGGCCTGCTGGCGATCCTTAAAGCCGGCGCCGCCTATGTACCGCTGGACCCGGACTACCCGGCCGAGCGGCTGGCCTACATGTTCGAAGACAGCGGCATCGAACTGCTGCTGACCCAGGCCCACCTGCGCGAGCAGCTGCCGGCGTTTGCCGGGCAGGTCCTGTTGCTGGACCAGCCCGGCGAACTGGGCGGGTACTCGCGGCAGGTGCCGGCGTGCCGGCTGCACCCGGAGAACCTGGCCTACGTCATCTACACCTCCGGCTCGACCGGGCGGCCGAAAGGCGCCGGCAACCGCCACCTGGCGTTGTATAACCGGCTGGCGTGGATGCAGCAGGCGTATGCGCTGGACGGCGCCGACACGGTGTTGCAGAAAACCCCGTTCAGTTTTGACGTGTCGGTGTGGGAGTTCTTCTGGCCGCTGATGACCGGTGCACGGCTGGCCCTGGCGGCGCCGGGGGAGCATCGCGAGCCGGAGCGGCTGATCGACACCAT
>NZ_JBICMC010000063.1:0-30588 GCF_043106005.1 Pseudomonas sp. GLN_2
GCCCTGCCAGCCAACGCGAGAAGGACCTGCCATGCAGCTGACCCACCGCCCCATCCGGCCTGAAGACATCCCCGCTATCTGCAGCTTCCCGCAGAGCCCGGACGAACTGTTCTACATGTTCCCCAAAGCCACCTACCCCCTCACCCCCAACCAGCTGAGCGACGCCATAGCCCAACGCAGCGGCTCCACGGTAGTGGAAGGTAACGGCGCTGTCCTGGCCTTCGCCAATTTCTACAAAGCCGAACATGGCGGCCTATGTGCCTTGGGCAACGTAGTGGTGGCCCCCAGCGCCCGCGGCCTTGGTGTAGCGCGTTATCTGGTAACGGCAATGATCGACCTCGCCCGCCAGCAGTACAGCGCCCGGGAGGTCTGGGTGTCATGCTTCAATCACAACACCGCAGGCTTGCTGCTTTATCCACAGCTGGGCTTCACACCGTTCGGCATCGAGGAGCGGCAGGCGTGGGACGGCACGCGGGTAGCGTTGGTGCAGATGAAGCAAATATTGACTTAACCGAGCTGGATCAGCGGGTCATTGCATGTGGCTGAACGAGAAGGTCCACCCCCAGAGCACGAATGACCCTCAATACAGTGTCAAAACGAGGCTTCGCGCCAGGGCTCAGCGCCTTGTACAGGCTTTCTCTACCCAGCCCACTCTCCGTAGCAATATGTGTCATGCCCCGTGCACGAGCGATATGGCCAAGTGCTCGAATGATTTCCTCGGTATCGCCATTTGATAGCACCTGGCTAAGGTATTCACTGATTGCCTCATCGCTGCTCAACAAGGCTGCCATATCAAACGGGATCAATTTTTCGCTCATTTCATCTCCTTCAGCAGCTTTCTGGCTTTGAGGATGTCGGCGGCTTGGGTGGACTTGTCGCCGCCGACCAGCAGTAAAACCAACCTCTGCCCCTTTTGCGTGAAATAGACGCGATAACCGGCAGCTACGTCGATGCGAAGCTCACCAATACCGCCTCCAAGCCACTTGAAGTCACCAAGATTGCCCGCCGCTGCTAGCTCCAGCCTACGACCTATCGCCAGCCTGGCCCTCAAATCTCTCAAGCTCGATAGCCAAGCGGCAAAGCTTTCCGTCTGTTCAACGAGAAACATCAAGTGGTCACCCAATCGTATCCTTATGGATACACCCATTCAAGGATTGAAGCGACCCACTCTGTCGTTTTTGAGCTGAATCAGGAATTCAGGCACATCTGATAGGCTGGTCGGAGTTTTCCCTTCGTTTCAGCTACAAAATCCCTTGCAACATTCAACCTTCGAACCTTCGACGAGCCTCGGCGTCCCATCCTGCATCCCCCGCGTTTCGAGGTACCCTCGCGTGAAAGACGTCATCGCCCGCAAGTACCGCCTGGTGGTGAAGACCATCGGCTATATCGGTTGGTCGCTGTTCTGGCTGCTGATCTGGGATGTGCTGGTCACCATCGATTTCATGCTGTTCTTGAACAGCAAGTTCACCCTGCCACTGATCCCGCTGACCCTGCTGGGCTCAGCCTTGGTGGTGCTGGTGAGTTTTCGCAACAGCAGCGCCTACAACCGCTGGTGGGAGGCTCGCACCCTGTGGGGCGCGCTGGTGAACAGTTCGCGCAGCTTCGCCCGGCAGACGCTGACGCTGATCGATGACCCGGATGACGGCCTGAACCCGGTCAAGGCCAACCTGCTGCGCCGGCATATCGCCTATGTGAACTGCCTGGCGGCGCACCTGAAAGGTGAGCCCTGCCCGGATGAGCTGATGGCCTTCATCCCGCCAGGTGAGTTCGAACGGCGCAACCGCTCGAACAATTTCGCCAATGACATTCTCGGCGGCTCGGCAGCCTTGCTGGCGCGGGAATACCAGGCCGGGCGGCTGGACAGCATTCGCCTGGCGCGGCTGGAGTCGACGTTGGTAGACCTGTCCAACGCCCAGGGCGGCATGGAGCGGATTGCCAATACGCCATTGCCCTACCCCTATGTGTATTTCCCACGGCTGTTCATCACCCTGTTCTGCCTGATCGTGCCCGTGGGGTTGGTGGAGTCGCTAGGCTGGTTCACGCCGCTGGCGTCGACGGTGGTAGGGTTCATGTTGCTGGCCATCGAGCGGATCGGCACGGATTTGCAGAGCCCGTTCAGGTTCAGTGAGCATCAGATCCAGATGGATACCATATGCGAGACGATCGAGCGTAACCTGGAGTCGATGCAGCGAGAGGCGCAGTGTGCCGAGGCTGTAGGTGCCTGAGAGATGTCGGGGCTGCTTTGCAGCCCGGGCTCTCCGTCAGGCCCGCACATAGCGCTGACGCAACACATCACTCGACACATCCACCAGCAACACCAACACCAGCATACCGATGATCACCGTACTGGCCTGGGCCTCCTGGAACAGGCTCAAGGTGGTGTACAGCATCTGCCCCAACCCGCCCGCCCCGACGAACCCGAGCACGCTGGCCATGCGGATGTTGTTTTCCCAGCGGTACAGGCTGTAGGCCAGCAACTGCGGCCACAGGTTGGGCAGGGTACCAAAGCAGAACGCCGCCACTTGGCTGCCGCCCTGCAAACGGATCGCCGCCGCCGGCTCGGGCGGGGCGTTTTCAAGCGCCTCGGCAAACAACCGCCCCAGCACGCCAGCGGTGTGCAACGCCAAAGCCAGGGTACCGGCATTCGGCCCCAGCCCAGCCGCCAGCACAGTCAGCGCAGCCCACACCAGTTCAGGGATGGCACGCAAGGCATTGAGCAGCAAACGCGCGGCCCCTTGCAACGGCCAACCGAAGCGGCCCGCCGCCGGCAGTGCCAGCAACATCCCCAATACCATCGCCAACAAGGTGCCCATGCCAGACATGGCCAGGGTTTCCAGCGCCCCGCGCCACACCGCCTTGAGGTGCCCGGCAGACAGATCCGGCTGCAGGAAGCGCCCGGCGTACTCGCCCATTTGCCCCAGCCCGCCATTGCCGACCAATGCGTGCAGGTCCAGCTCCAGGTATGCGAACGAGGCCACCACCGCTGACACGATGGCACCCAACAGCACCAAGTTGATCACCCGGTTCATGCCAGCCTCCAGCGCAGCAGGCGGCTGAGCAGGTCGGCCAGGATCACCAGCAGCAAGAACGTCAACAGCATGCTCGCCACTTGCGCACCCGCAAACATGCGCATCGACAGGTCGATCTGCTGGCCCAGCCCGCCAGCGCCGACAAAGCCCATCACCACCGAAGCCCGCACCGCGCACTCCCAGCGGTACACGGTGTACGACACCACTTCGGAGGCAGCATTGGGCAGGATGCCGTAGAAAAACGCCGCCAGCCGGCCACTGCCCGCCTGCAACAAGGCATGCGCCGGACGCTGGTCGACCGACTCGAATATTTCGGCATAAACCTTGCCGAGCATGCCACTGTAGGTGATGGCGATAGCCAGTACGCCCGCCGTCGGCCCCAGCCCCACGGCGCGCACGAACAGCAACGCCCAGACGATCTCCGGCACGCTACGCAGGAAAATCAGCAGCCCGCGTACCGGCAGGCGCAACAGTCGCGACCAGAACCCGGCCCGCCCACCGCGTGAAGCAGCACGCAAGGACAAGGCACGGCTGGCCAGCAAGCCAGCCGGGATCGCCAACAACAACGCCAGCGCCATGCCGGCAGTCGCCACGGCCAGGGTCTGCAAGGTGGCTTCGTACAGCAGTGCAAGAGAATCGGCATCATGTGCCGGCGGCCAGAAGGCGCTGGTGAAGCTGGCAATCTGCTGACGGTTGTCCGCCTGCAACAGCACCCCGGGGTTCAGTTCGCTTGACTGGATAGCCGGCCACAGTACTGCTACCGCCAACAGGGCCAGCAGCAACCGTGGCAGCAGCGCCGGGTCGCGGGCGTCAGCCTTTAGCATCGCGGAATCTGCACGGTCAGGATCGGCCCTTGGGTTGGCGGCGGAGCCAGTTGTTCGTTGGCATACAGCGCGTCCAGCAGATGCTCGGTGACCGCTTCGGCCGGGCAGTCGAACACAACCTGCCCTTCCCGAATGCCAATCACCCGCGGAAAATGCGCCAGCGCGAGCTCTACGGCGTGCAGGCTCGCCACCAACGTCACGCCAGTCGCTTGGGCATGGCGATTGAGCACGGCCAGGCTGTGGTCGGCCAACACCGGGTCCATGGCCGACACCGGTTCGTCGGTCAGCAGCACCTGCGGACGCTGGTACAACGCCCGAGCAATGCCCACCCGCTGCAACTGGCCACCGGACAACTGCCCACACTGCACGAACAGCTTGTCGGCCAGGCCTAGCTCGGCCAAGGCCTGGCGCGCCCCCGGTACATCGCTGGGGTACAGCAGGTTGAGCAAGCCGCGCAGCGTACCCCACTGCCCCAGGCGACCCGCCAGCACTGCGGTCACTACCCGCTGACGCGGTGGCAAAGGCGGCGCCTGATGCACCAGGCCAACCTGCGCGCGCAGTCGCTGGCGTGCCCTTGCCGACAGCGCCCAAGGCTGCTCGCCAAGCAACTCCAGGCGCCCACTGCTGGGCTGAACGGCCGTGGCCATCAGGTGCAGCAAGCTGGACTTGCCCGCCCCCGACGGCCCGATGATGGCGACACGCTCGCCCTGCGCGATCCGCAGGCTCACCGCGTCAAGCGCGCGTACCTGGCCATGACGCAGGCTGGCACCGTGAAGATGGATTGCCGCATTCGAAGCTGTCACTTGAGCAGGCCGGCCTCGCGTGCAGCTTGTTCGGTGCCCTTGTAGTTCTCAGGCTTGGTCTCGATGAAGCGGCTGGCGGCCTGCAGGTCCAGGATCGCCTTGTGCTCCGGGTTGCTCGGGTCAAGGTCCAGGAAGGCTTTCTTGATTTTCTGTTTCAACGCCGGGTCCATGTTGCCGCGCACGGTCCAGTTGTAGTCGAAGTAGGTCGGGGTGGTGGCGAACACCTTCACCTTGGTGGTGTCGACCTTGCCGGCATCCACCAGCTTTTGCCACACGCTGGCGTTCAGCACGCCACCCTCGACCTTGCCAGCCTGCACCCAGGCCACGGTGGCATCATGGGCGCCAGAATAGGCCACGCGGCTGAAGTACGCTTCAGGCTTGATATTGTCCTGCTTGAGCATGAAGTAACGCGGCATCAGGCTGCCCGAGGTGGACGAAATGGAACCGAAGGCAAACGACTTGCCCTTCAGGTCGCTCAGGCTCTTCACGTCGGGGTTGGCGGTGATGAACTTGGAGGTGAACTGTGCGTCCTGCTCACGCTGTACCAATGGCGTGGCGGTCGGGTCCTTCAGGTGCACCTGAACGAACGTGAAGCCCCCCAGCCAGGCCAGGTCGAGACGGTCTGCGGCCAGCGACTCCACCACCGCCGGGTAGTCGGCCACGGGTACGAACTTCACCTCCATGCCCAGTTGCTTGGCCAGGTACTCACCCAAAGGCTTGAACTTGCGCTGCAGCTCGGTCGGCGCTTCGTCGGGGATGGCGCTGACCCGCAGGGTTTCGGCGGCCTGAACGACAGCGGCACAGCAAGACAGCACGAGGCCGGCGGCAAGCGCCAGGGGGCGGTTGAGCATGGGTGTTCTCCGGTTCAATAGCGGGGAAGTGCCGACACATTTGCCGACACCGGGAATTATAAGAGGCAAGGGCCTAAAGGCCAGCTTTGCTACAATCGCGCAACAATTTGACCTGCAGAGGTGCATATGAGCGAGCCGATTCGCCTGACCCAGTACAGCCATGGCGCCGGCTGTGGCTGCAAGATCTCCCCCAAGGTGCTGGACGTGATCCTCGCCGAAAGCGGCACCCAGGCCCTGGACCCGAAACTGTGGGTCGGCAATGCCTCGCGCGACGATGCAGCAGTGTACGCGCTGGACGACGAGCGCGGCGTGGTTTCGACCACCGACTTTTTCATGCCGATCGTCGATGACCCTTACGACTTCGGCCGCATTGCCGCCACCAACGCCATCAGCGACATCTATGCCATGGGCGGCGACCCGCTGATGGCCATTGCCATCCTCGGCTGGCCGGTCAACGTGCTACCGCCGGAAGTCGCCCGCGAAGTCATCCGCGGCGGCCGCGCCGTGTGTGCCGAAGCGGGTATCCCGCTGGCCGGCGGCCACTCGATCGACGCGCCTGAGCCGATCTTTGGCCTGGCCGTCACCGGCGTGGTCAATAAACGCCACCTCAAACGCAACGACACTGCCAGCGCGGGCTGCCAGCTGTACCTGACCAAGCCCCTGGGCATCGGCATCCTCACCACTGCCGAAAAGAAGGCCAAGCTGCGTGTGCAAGACCAAGGCCTGGCTCGCGACTGGATGTGCACCCTCAACACGCCCGGCAGCCGCTTCGGCAAGCTGGACGGGGTCAAGGCCATGACCGACGTCACCGGCTTCGGCCTGCTCGGCCACCTGGTCGAGCTGGCCGAAGGCAGCGGCCTCACCGCGCACCTGAACTACGCCGCCGTGCCACGCCTGCCTAGCGTCGACCACTACCTGGCCGAAGGCTGCATCCCCGGTGGAACCCTGCGCAACTACGACAGCTACGGGCACAAGATCGGCGCCCTCAGCGACGACCAGAAGCACCTGCTGTGCGATCCCCAGACCAGCGGTGGCTTGCTGGTTGCTGTTGCCCCGGAGGGTGAAACCGAGTTCCTCGCCGTGGCTGCCGAGCTGGGCCTGAAACTGTCTCCGATCGGCAAGCTGGTCGAGCGACAGAGCCATGCGGTCGAGGTGATCTGATGCGCCCCGACTGCACCGACTTCCGTCAGCTGTTCCTCGACGACGTGCCGATGATGGACATGCGCGCCCCCGTCGAATTCGCCAAAGGCGCCTTCCCTGGCGTGGTAAACCTGCCGCTGATGAACGACCAGGAGCGGCAGAAGGTCGGTACCTGCTACAAGCAGCAGGGCCAGGCCGCCGCCATCGCCCTGGGCCACCAGCTGGTCAGTGGCACCACCAAGCAAGCCCGTCTGGAGGCCTGGGCAGCGTTTGCCAAGGCGCACCCTGACGGTTACCTGTACTGCTTCCGTGGCGGCCTGCGTTCGCAGATCGTGCAGGGCTGGCTGCGCGATGAGGCGGGTATTCAGTACCCGCGTGTCAAAGGCGGCTACAAGGCCATGCGTACCTTCCTGCTGGAGACTACCCAGCAAGCGGTGGAGCAATGTGATTTCGTACTGGTCGGTGGACTGACCGGTACCGGCAAGACCGATGTGCTGCACCAGTTGGACAACGTGCTGGACCTTGAAGGCCACGCCAACCATCGCGGCTCTAGTTTCGGCAAGCGCGCCACGGCGCAACCGGCGCAGATCGACTTTGAAAACCAGCTGGCAATCGACGTGCTGAAAAAGCGCGCCCGCGGTATCGGGCAGTTTGTGCTGGAAGATGAAGGCCGCATTGTTGGCAGCTGCACGGTGCCGCTGGAGTTGTACCAAGGCATGCAGCATTACCCGCTGGTATGGCTTGAAGACAGCTTCACCAACCGCGTGGAGCGCATCCTGCGCGACTACGTGGTCAACCTGAGCGCCGAGTTCAAGGCCGTGCATGGCGAAGAAGACGGTCCCCGGCTGTTTGCCGAACGTATGCTGCAGAGCATGGCCAATATCTACAAGCGTCTGGGCGGAGAGCGCCATCAGCGCTTGTCCGAGATGCTGCGCGAAGCCTTGCAAGAGCAGCAGCGCAGCGGTGCGGTAGACCTGCACCGGGGCTGGATCGAAGGCTTGCTGAACGAGTACTACGACCCGATGTATGCCTACCAGCGCGCAGCCAAGGCGGAGCGCATCGAGTTTGCCGGGGATGCCGTGGAAGTGCGCGAGTACCTCAAGGCCCGGGCGCTGCGCGAACCGCGCAAATAGAACCAGCACCCTGTAGTGCCCTGTAGGAGCGGGTTCACCCGCGAAGAAGGCCACGCGGAGCATGACTCCGGTAAAGCCGGTGTTCGCGGCTGAACCCGCGCCTGCAAATGTCGGCAAATCATGCCTGAACAGGCGCTACTGCCCAGGGCTAAGCACCCGCTCCAGCTCCGCAGCGCGGTCGCGGGTCATGTCCAGGATGCAAGTGCCACCTTCCAGCTGCGCCAGGGTCCCGCCACTGGCCTGTACATGGAACTGGCAATTGCCATCACGGTAGGCCAGCCACTTGCGCTGCACATCCCGCAGGGTCTTCTGCTGCCCGGCATCCAGCTTGCCCATCAACTGCTTGTACACCCGGTTCAAGCGCTGGTCCTGCACTTGCGTTTCGGCCCCGATGCACGCGCCCATGGCCACGGTGCTGGAGGCCTTGTCCATGCACTGCCCGTAGGCCGCCGTGTAATCGTCCGCCATCGCTACCGGTAGCACGCAGGCCAGTGCCAGGCCTGCCAGGTAATGCTTGATCATGCTAACCCTCCTTGTGGATATCAAAGCGTCTGCGGCTGCTCCGGAGGCATCAGCACCTTGCCTGGCTCGAAGCGCAGCGAGGGCATTTGCGTCGCTGCATACAACGTTACCCCCAGGGCGGCAATCAAGGCGACATCAAGCCAGTTCCAGCCTGGCATGTCGTCAGCCCTTCGCGCCTTCCAGCAAAACCAGGCTTGCCCCAGGCAAAACACCACCATTGCTACCAGCCACAGGTAGAAGCCAGCACCAAAACCGGTAAGGTCATGAAACTCGTAGCTGCGGTTATCCGGCAAGCGGTCGATGCCAAAACTGCTGGCAGCCAGATACGCCGCCCCAAGCCCGGCCAGCAAGGCCAGCCGGCGAAACCGCCGATGAGCCAGGATGGCCAGGGCCAGCAGCGGATTGGCAAACCATTGGTACAAGCCGAACGGCATGCCCCATGGCCCGTACAGCAGCATCTGCAGGGCCGGCATATGACGCTCGCCGCTCATCAGCGCGCCATCGAAGAACAGGGCGAGCAAATACAGCAGCAGGCTGATACTCAGGTAGAAAGCGGGCAAAGGGGATTCCTGAGAGAAACGGGACAGCCTACGACCTTAACCCAGGCCCTGCCCCGCTTCCAAACCCTCAATAGGTGCCGCGCAGGGTCACCATGAAGTTGCGTGGCTCACCATAGTAGTTGCCATAGGTCGAAGTACCCACGGTTTCGTAGTACTTCTTGTCGAACAGGTTGTTGCCGTTGAGCGTGACGTTCCAGTGATCATCGACACGGTATTCGACCAACGCGTTCCAGATCGCATAGCCGCTCTGGTCGAAGTCGAACGGTACGTTTCGCTCAACCAGCGCGCCGCTGCTGTCGTAGCGATTCACTGTACCGCTCATGTACGTGGCGCTTTGCACCTGCACGCCGCCGCCGACCTTGAAGTCGCTGAGGATACCCGGCAGCCGGTAGGTGCTGTACAGCTTGAACAGGTGCTTTGGCATCACCGTGCTCAGCGGTGCATCGGCGCTGCGGTTACGGTTCAGGTTGAAGGTGTAGCCCCCCACCAGCATCCAGTCCGGCAGCAGCTCGCCAGACAGCTCCATGTCGATGCCCTTGCTCACCACCTTACCATTGGACACATAGCAGCAGCTGCCCGAGAAGCCGGCGTTGGTGGCCAGGAAGTTCGGGTCTTGCACCGCTTCGTTTTCGCGGGTGCTGTAGTACAGCGCCACGCTGGCGTTGAGTGCGCCATTGAACAACTCACCCTTGAGGCCGGTTTCGTAGGTTTTGCCGGTCATGGGCTCAAGCGGCGAACCGCTTTGCGCAGGGCCGCTAATTCGGCTGGACTGCGGTTTGTAGATTTCCGAATAGCTGACGTATGTCGACCATTGATCGTCAAGGTCGTAAACCAGGCCACCGAACGGGGTGACCTTCGTGCCTATACGCTGCTCCGGGCTGGAGATACTTGCTGGCGAGGTCAGGTTGTTGGTATAGGTCTGCCAAAAGTGGAAACGCTGTGCACGCGCCCCGACAATCAGGTGCAGGGGTTCGGCCAGCTGCAAACGCAGGCTGCCGTATAGGCCGTACTGGCGTTGCGAGTTGGGGCTGTAGTCGCGCTTGTAGTCACGCCCGTTGCCGGGGTCGTCGAACGCCGAGCTGTCGGGGTCGAACACGTTGGCCGGCGCGCCCGAGGCGGCATAAGGCGCAGTGCCCAGCCACCGGCTGTCGATCTTCTGGTAGTCGGCACCGAAGACTACTTCATGGTCCAGACCAAAGGCCTGGAAGTGGCCAGAGACGTTACCGTCATACAGGTGCTGCTCGTTCTCCTGACGGGTCGAGGTGCCGTACCAGGTCGCCCCGCTATTGGTCACCGGGTCTACTGCATTCAGGGTGGTCGCCGTCTTGAACAGCCCAAGGTCCCACGTGTTGGTGTAGCTGAGGTTGAGCTTCCAGTCGTCGTTGAATCGGTGGTCCACCTTGGCGAAGTACTCGCGCGCGGTGGCGTCGAGGTAGGCCCACTTCTTGGTCAGACCGGTATGCCGTGGCAGGTTCAGGTCCGCACCATTGCTGTAGCGCGGTACCGCGCTATTGCTGCCAGTTTCGTGGGATTTGTTGTAGCGAGCGCCGAATGTGAGCATGGTGTCGTCCGTAACGTCCGCCTCCAGCACGCCATACACCAACGGCCGCTCGGTGGCGCGGTTGTCGGTGAAATACTGGCGATCGGTGTTGGACATCACCAGGCGACCGCGCACGCGGCCATCCCAGCCCAGCGGGCCGGACAGGTCGAACTCCTGGCGATAGTTGTCCCAGCTACCGGCTGACAGGGTCAGCTTCAGCTGGTTAAAGGAAGTCGGCCGCTTGCGCACCATGTTGATGATGCCACCCGGGTCACCCGAGCCACCATACAATGCAGCAGTACCGCGCAGTACCTCGATGTGGTCGAACTCGGCCAGTTCGAAGATGTTCGACGAATAGAACGAACCCATGGCGGTGCCCAGCGCCTGCGGTGCAGCGCCGTCGATCTGCAGGTTCTGGATACTGAAACCACGCGAGATGAAGTCCTGGGTGCGGAAGGTGGTGCTCTGGGTGACGATCCCCGGCGTCACTTTCATCGCCTGGTTGATGTCGGTCAGTTGCTGGTCTTCAATCAGCTGGCGGGTCACGGTCGACACCGATTGTGGCGTCTGGCGCAGGCTGGTCGGGGTCTTGGAGCCAACGCTGATCAGGCCCGGTGCGTAGGAGCCGGTGTTCTCGGTACTCTGGCCCATGCCCTGCCCGGCTACGGTGGTCACGCCAAGTTCCATCGCCTCACTGCTCACCGCCGCTTGCGGCTCGGCCACCAGCCGGTAGCCGTTATCGCTACGCTCTACCCGGTAGCCACTGCCGGCCAGCAACACGGCAAAACCGCTGTCCACCGAATACAGGCCATGCAAGCCGTTGCTTTGCAGGCCGGCCAGTGCTTCAGGGGTGAAGGCCAGCGACACGGCGGCTTGCTGGGCATAGCTGCCAAGCGCCTGGGCCAGGTTGCCGGCGGGCACGTCGAAGCTACGGCGGGCGGCCTCCTCGGCGACGGCCGGCAGGGCCGCAACGGATAGGGCCAGCCCGGCGCAGGACAGGCGCAAGGCCAGGGCTAGCGGGCTGAGGACGGGGTGGCCAGGGAATCGGCGCATGGTGGATCGGCTCCTTTTTCTTGATCGGTTGGCCTCTTGTCTGACGGGCCACTGCGCAGAAGCGGAACCACCTGGATCAATTTTCTCGTGAGACGGGTTCGACCGTGGTCCACCAGCGGCCAACGCCGCCGATACGAATCGGCAGCGCCTCGGCCAGCAGGCGCAGGGCCCTTTCGCTGTCATCCAGAGGCAGTACCGCCGACACCTTGATCGCCTGCATTGCCTGGCGGTCGAAGCGCAGCACGCCACGGCGTTGCTCGGCCAAGGCATCGAGTACCTGGTCGAGCGGTACGCCGTCGGCCACCAACTGGTGATGCTGCCAGGCTCGATCGACCCGCGCCGGGTCGATGGCCGGCAACGGGCCAAGCCCGTCACGCGCCACCCATGCCCGCTCGCCCGGGCCGACGACCAACTGATCGCCGGACACGGCAGTGCGCGCCTCGACCCGGGACTCAAGCATGGTCAGCTCGCTGCGAGCGTGGCCTTCGCTGACCACGAAGCGTGTACCCAGAGCCTTGAAGCTGCCTTCGTCGGTCTGTATCACGAAGGGTCGCGTCGGGTCATGGCTGACATCTACCAGCACCTGGCCATGCAGCAGGCGGATGCGCCGCTCGCCAGTGCTGAACACGACATCCACGGCAGAGTTGCCCGCCAAGGTCAGCTGCGAGCCATCTTCCAAGGTTTGGCTGCGCCACTCCGCCGGCGCGGTATGCAAGTCGGCCAGCCAGTCGCGCGGCGTACCACCGGAAAGGCTCAGTGTGCCCAGCAAGGAGATTGCCAAGGCCAAACCAAGCAACGTGCGCCGTGCACCCGAGCCTGAAGCCGAAACCTGTGCGCCGGCGCGCAGCCCGGCGCCCACCGGTCCGCGTTGCTCGCGCAGTGCCTGCACCTGGCTGATCACCCCTTGCATGCGGCGCAAGGTGGCGCCGTGGCGTGGGTCGGCCTGCAGCCAGGCGTCGAACTCGCGCGTCTCGTCGGCATCCAGTTCACCCTCGCCCAGGCACAGGGCCCACTCGGCAGCTTCCTGTTCGATACGCGAGGGATTCACGGTTCGGCAATGTCCAGCGTGCGGTGGCAATGGATCAGGGCCTGGGCCAGGTACTTGCGCACCATGCGTGGGGAAATCTGCAGGCGTTTGGCAATCTGAGGCTGGGTCAGGTCGTCCAGGTAGTAACCGACGAAGGCCTCGCGGGCATTCACGTGCAAGCCTTCCAGCAGGAAAGCGATCTGCTCCAGCGCTTCGAGGGTGATGAGAATGCTTTCGGGAGACTGGTGCCCCTCCAGCACCTCGGCAGCCAAGGCAAGTTCGCTGAGGTAAGCCTCTTCGATTTGCTGTCGACGCACCCGGTCGATCAACAGGCGACGTGCAGTGGTACTGAGGTAGGCGCGTGGCTCGCGCATGCCCAGCAAGGCATCACGCGAGGCCAGAATGCGCACGAAGGTGTCCTGGGCCAGGTCGGCTGCGCTGTGCGAACAACGCAGCTTGCGACGTAGCCAGCTGAACAGCCAGCCATGGTGCTCGCTGTACAGCTTTTCAAGCGGGTACGGGCTCGGTGAGTCGGCTACGGGCATGGGGCACCGGGACACAAGTGAGAATTGTTCCCGAATAGTAGCTATTCGCCGTAAGACTATGCAACAGGTGGTTCGAGCAACAAGCCGTAAATGCCAGAGTCGGACAGCTCACCCGCCACGCACCATCGCGCCCGCAAGGTGCCCTCCAGTACGAAGCCCTGCCGCTCAAGGGTGCGTGCCGAGCCCTGGTTGCGCGGGTCGATTTCGCCTTCCAGGCGGCGCATGTGCAGGGTATGGGCGAGGTAGTCGATGAAGCAGGTCAGCGCTTCGTCCATGTAGCCCCTGCCCTGCACGGCGCTGGCCAGGCAGTAGCCAATTTCGCCACGGCGGGAAATGTCGTCGATGTTGAACAGCTGGACCATGCCGATCAGTTCGCCGTTGTCGCGGCGGAACATACCGAGCTTGAGTTGGTCGCCATTGGCATAGGCTTCGCGGTCGGCGGCCAGGGCGCTTTCGGCCTCGGCCAGGTCTTGCCAGGGTGCATGGTGCCAATAGCGCATGACCTCGGGGTCGGCCATGATCGCCAGCCACTGCGCGGCATCGGCATGGCGCATAGGGCGCAGTTGCAGGCGTGGGCTGTCGAGGCAGAGGTCACTGGGGAAACTGCGGGGTGGGGTCACGCCGGATCTCCTGTCCATTGCTGGGGAGATGACAGTTTAACGTCAAGTGCAGGGTTCAGGCATCTCGGGCAGCTTTGCAGCCCGTCGCCGGCAGGTTCACCACAGGCCAGGAGCCTTGCACGCTACCTGTGGGAGCGGCCTTGCGTCGCGAAGGGGCTGCAAAGCAGCCCTGGCAATTCTCGCGGTGCCGCTGATGCCTTGGGCCGCTGTGCGGCCCTTTCGCGACGCAAGGCTCCACATCGACCGCCTCAGGCTGATTGATACTTCAGGCCACCTCAGCCCCATCATCCGGCCAATGCGGCTCGTTGGCCTCTGGCGGAGTCAAGGGTGGCAGGCCATACGCTGCCCGCGCATCATCACAGCTCGGGTTATGCACCCCACCCTCCCACGACGCATCAAACTCGCGGCACGGGCTGGAACGGTTGGCGTAAATCGTACACGCCACCTCTTTACCGATCTCGCCCTGAAGGCTGACACAGCGGCAGGGCTTGGCATCGGTGCCGATCATGGCAACGCGCGTGGGGTTGATCTGTACCACCAGGTCGTCCGGCACTACGCCCCCGGCAGACTGGCATTCGCCCCAGAAGAAGGACACACGGAAGTACCCGCAGCAGGCGCCGCAGTCAAGGCAAGGGTTATATTCAGACATGATGTCACGGAGGGAAGGTGGTTGTTATCGGGGCTGGCCCGCGGCGCCATTTTTAATCCAAGCAGGGGCCGCTGGATAGAGGGGGAATGCAAAAAAAGTTGCCGCTGATCCGGCCACTGAACAAGGGCGACCAGTGCATTCACCGGCCGCCCCCTTTCAGCTAGCAGATGGGCTGGTAGGCTTCAGCATCCCAGCGTTGTAAACCCAGGCCTTCGCTCGGCTTGTAGTTGCCTCCCTGTACCTTGCTGAACTGCGTATGCACCTCACCGCAGTGCACCAGACGATCATTTTTATCGCCCTCGGTGAGTACCGTGTAGGACTCACTGCGCATGGCCTGATA
This sequence comes from Pseudomonas sp. GLN_2, assembly GCF_043106005.1. Lineage (NCBI taxonomy): Bacteria > Pseudomonadati > Pseudomonadota > Gammaproteobacteria > Pseudomonadales > Pseudomonadaceae > Pseudomonas > Pseudomonas sp. GLN_2. Next base: position 14,637 of record NZ_JBICMC010000063.1, read on the forward strand.
CTGCCTGTCGGCGGCCGCCATGACCTGGTGATACTTCATCAACTGACTGCTGCTCAAGGCCAGACGTTTGTCCAGGTGCACGCCCCAGCGGGTCAGGCAAACCTCGGCAAAGTGGCGAACGATCAGCCCAGGTTCGGCCAGCACCTTGCCATCGCCTGCGCCATCAGCCGAGGCGTTGCCCACCAGCGTGGCATGGCGACCCGGCATCGGATAAACGCATATCCGTGTCCCTTTGGCGACCGAAGGGATCACGCAGGCAAAACCTTTGGAGCGCTCATCCCTTGAGTAGAAGCCTACGTACTCTTTGACGTTATCCGCCAACGTTACGCGTTCGACTTGCACGTTACCAACGCCAGGCACCGGGTCGATGGCAAATATGTTCACCGGTATGCCCCGCAATACAGGTTCTTGCGCCATGGCATTGGCCAGCATGTGGCAGCTGATCCCTCCCCTGCTCCAGCCCACCAGGTTGACCTGGGTTGGCAGGCGCGGTTTGCGGAACATGCTGATGATGCGCTCCTGCAGTTCCTGCGGGGTCGGGTGGCGATCGCCATAGTCGTAGGTTCGCCAGAACCATGAGGCGGAGGAAGACACGTCCGGAATGGGCACGCCGGCAGCTTTCAGCCGCTCGTATTCTTGCTCACTGAGTTTGGTGCGCCGCCAGCTGCTTTCGCCTTTGATGACCTGCAGCACATGGTTGACGTTCTCCTCCCAGCCGCGGCCAAACAGCTGGCCGGTCCAGTTGAAATAGCCGCCGGGTTCGACGAACAGGTTGTCATCCTGAAGGTTGCCGCTGCCTGGGCCGTCGACGGCGATCCAGTGGGCAAATTCCCGGCTCTGGTCGTTGCTGGCCAGGGTCGATACCAGCTCGCCATTCCAGAAGTTGGGATTGGCGTCATCGAAACGGTGCGAGCCAGTGCCGCAGAAGTAGGCGGTGAAGACACTCATGGGGGATCTCTTGGTGAGAAATGAGTGCTGAAGGTAGGCGTACGGGTAACCAGAAGGCAGGCGGAAAGCTCACCCAAGAGGCAGTTGGGGCTGCTTCGCAGCCCCAATGGGCTTACTTGCGAGCCAACCCATCAGCCCGGAACATTTGCCGGATCCCGCGGATGGCTTGGCGAATACGGTCCTGGTTCTCGATCAAAGCAAAGCGCACATGGTCGTCCCCATAGTCACCAAAGCCGATCCCCGGCGACACGCAGACCTTGGCCTCGGCCAGCAGCTTCTTGGAGAACTCCAGCGAACCCAGGTGCGCATACTCCGGCGGGATCTTCGCCCACACGTACATCGACGCCTTGGGGTTCTCGACCATCCAGCCCAGTTCGTGCAGCCCTTTTACCAGCAGGTTACGGCGCTGGCGATACTGCTCGGCAATGTCGCGCACGCACTGTTGGTCGCCTTCCAGCGCGGCAATGGCTGCAACCTGTAGCGGGGTGAAGGTGCCATAGTCGTGGTAGCTCTTGATCCGCGCCAGGGCGCTGACCAACTCGGGGTTGCCGACCATGAAGCCGATGCGCCAGCCGGCCATGTTGTAGCTCTTGGACAGGGTGAAGAACTCCACCGCAATGTCCTTGGCACCCGGCACCTGCATGATCGATGGGGCTTTCCAGCCGTCGTAGACGATATCGGCATAGGCCAGGTCATGCACCACCAGTACGTTGTACTGCTTGGCCAGGGCCACCACGCGCTCGAAGAAGTCCAGCTCCACGCACTGGGCGGTCGGGTTGGACGGGAAGCCCAGGATCATCATCTTCGGCTTGGGGATGGACTCGCGAATGGCCCGCTCAAGCTCGTTGAAGAAGTCCACACCCGGCACCAGCGGCACCGAACGCACCTGAGCACCGGCAATCACTGCGCCGTAGATGTGGATCGGGTAGCTGGGGTTGGGCACCAGCACCGTGTCGCCCTGGTCGAGGGTGGCCAGCATCAGGTGGGCCAAGCCCTCTTTCGAGCCGATGGTGACGATAGCTTCGCTTTCCGGGTCGATGGCGACCTCGTAGCGGTCCTTGTACCAGTTGGAGATGGCCCGGCGCAGGCGCGGGATGCCGCGCGAGGTGGAGTAACCGTGGGTGTCTTCACGCTGGGCGACCTGTACCAGCTTCTCGACGATGTGCGGCGGGGTGGCGCCATCGGGGTTGCCCATGCTCAGGTCGATGATGTCCTCGCCACGGCGGCGGGCGGCCATCTTGAGCTCGGCAGTGATGTTGAAGACGTAAGGGGGGAGACGATCGATGCGCGCAAAGCGGCGCGGCGAACCTGGGTTGGCCATGGCTTCCTCTGAGGACGTAAGCGCCCGGAACCGTCCGAGCGACGTTGGCCGATGTGGCGGCCTGGATCAGAAGATAGTGCCGAAACAGGATCACTGTAAAGGATAATTTCCTGTTTTATTAGAACTTTTCAGATCTATTCTTTGAAAATCAGGCATTTTTATTTTTCTGTGCTGACCTACTCGCGGGTAAACCCGCTCCTACAGGAACCTTGTAGGAGCGGGTTTACCCGCGAAGAGGCCGGCACAGGAAAAATACCCAAAAAAAACCCCGGCACAGTGGCCGGGGTTTTCGTGAAACAGGCAGCAGTTTCAGCGTGCGTAGGTCATCAGCACATCCGCAGCGGTCTGGCTGTCCACACCCATCATCACGCTCAGGGCAGTGACGGTAAGGATGGAGAAGCCGAACACCTTGCGGGCCCACTTGCTGTCGTCCTCGGCCTTGTAACCACCCCAGGCCATGTACAGCCAGTACAGGCCCATGGCAGCTGCCACAGCCAGGTAGCCGAGGCCGGCGTAACCGCCGAGGGTAAGCATCAAGGTGGCGAGCACAAAGGCCAGCACGTACAGCACAATCTGCTTCTTCGCAGCCAGGACGCCACGTGCCACCGGCAGGACCGGAATGTTGGCAGCGCTGTAATCCTTGAAGCGGAAGATCGCGATGGCAAAGCTGTGCGGCATTTGCCAAAGGCTGAACATCACCAGCAGGGTTACCGCAGCCAGGTCGAAGCTGTTGCTCACGGCGCAGTAGCCGATCACCGGAGGCATGGCACCGGACAGGCTGCCGACCAAGGTGCCGTGCACCGATTTACGCTTCAGCCACAGGCTGTAGAAACCGACATAGACGACAAAGCCAATCAGTGCGCAGAACGCAGACAGCGGGTTGGCCTGGACATACAGCAGGCTGAAACCCGCCACCCCGAGCAGGGTGGCGTAGATCAGCGCGAGGGGCAGCGACATGCCGCCCTGGACCATGACGCGGTTCTTGGTGCGCTCCATCTTGTGGTCGATGTCACGGTCGATGCAGTTGTTGAACACGCATCCGGACGCAACCACCAGCGAAGTACCGATCACCACCGCCAGGAACAGGGCGAAATCCACATGGCCCTTCGAGGCAAGGAAGAAACCGCCTGCCACGGAAAGCACGTTACCGAAAATGATCCCCGGTTTGGTGATTTGGATAAAGTGCTTAACGGACATGCAGTCTTACCTCACTTGGCCAACATTTCGAAGTGGATGCTGAACATGATCCACAGCGACAGGCCGACAAGCAGAGCGATCACCAGGGTGGTGAACAGGAACGTCGAAACGTTGTTGCGTTGCTCTTTCGAGCGGTCCATGTGCAGGAAGTAAACCAGGTGAACAACTACCTGGATCACGGCCATGGCAACAATGATCAGAACGGTCAGGTTCTTCGGCAGGCTGGCGGTCATGGCCAGGCCGAACGGGATCGCAGTCAGGATGATCGACAGTACAAAACCGATCATGTACGACTTGACGCTGCCGTGATTACCTTCGTGATGAGTGTCGTGTGCGTTAGCCATTACAGAACCCCCAGCAGGTAAACGACGGTGAATACGCAGATCCAGACCACGTCCAGGAAGTGCCAGAACAGGCTCAGGCAGCTCATGCGGGTCTTGGCGGTCGGCGTGATGCCGTGCTTGTTGATCTGGTACATCATGATTGCCATCCAGATCAGACCAGCAGTCACGTGCAGACCGTGGGTGCCTACCAGGGCGAAGAAGCCCGACAGGAAGCCACTGCGCTGCGGGCCGAAGCCCTCGCTGATCAGATGATGGAACTCATAGATTTCCATCGCGATGAAGCCTGCACCGAACAGGAAGGTCACAGCCAACCAGCCCAGTACGCCCGCTTTCTTGCCATCGAACATCTTCAGCATGGCGAAGCCGAAGGTGATCGAGGACAGCAGCAGGAACAGCGTTTCAACAGCTACGAAATCGAGCTGGAAGATGTCATGACCCGACGGGCCGCCGGCAAAACTGCCGGACAGCACCGCGTAGGTGGCGAAGAGCGACGCAAACAGGATGCAGTCGGTCATCAGGTACAGCCAGAAACCCAGTACGGTCATCTGGCCCGAGTCGTGGTGGTGGTCGTCATGCCCATGGTCGTGACCATGAGCAGCGCCGCCGTGCATTACTTGACTGGACATTGATTACACCCGCTCAAACGATTCGACACGTGCGCCGGCAGGCAGAGCACCTGCTTTGGCCAGCGCTTTCATACGCTCGCCTTCGATGCGCGCCACTTCTTCGGCCGGAACCATGTAGCCCTGGTCGTCACGTGCAGCGTGGCGAACGAAGACAGCGATGGTTGCAACCAGGCTCGCGCCCACCAGCCACCAGATGTGCCAGATGAAAGCGAAGCCGAAGACGGTCAGGAACAGGCCCATGAACAGACCGGTAGCAGTGTTGCTCGGCATGTGGATGGCTTCGTACTTGGCCGGGGCCTTGTACGCAACGCCTGCTTCCTTGGCTTCGTGCCAGCAGTCCAGGCCAACTTTCTCAGGCATGTGAGCGAAGTTGTAGAACGGAGGTGGCGAAGAAGTCGACCATTCCAGGGTACGGCCGCCCCATGGGTCGCCGGTCACGTCCAGGTTCTGGTTGCGGTCGCGGACCGAAACGACGATCTGGATCAGCTGGCAAGCGATACCAAACAGGATCAGCACGGCGCCGACAACGGCTACGTACAGGTAGGGTTCCCACAGTGGGTTGTCGGAATGGTTCAGACGACGGGTCATGCCCATGAAGCCCAGGGCGTACAACGGCATGAACGCAACGTAGAAGCCCGACAGCCAGAACCAGAAGGCAGCTTTGCCCCACTTCTCGTTCAGGGTGAAGCCGAAGGCTTTCGGGAACCAGAAGGCGAAACCGGCGATGTAGCCGAATACCGCGCCACCGATGATCACGTTGTGGAAGTGCGCAATTACGAACAGGCTGTTGTGCAGGACGAAGTCAGCACCCGGAACGGCCAGCAGTACGCCGGTCATGCCACCGATGGAGAAGGTGACCATGAAGCCCAGGGTCCAGAGCATCGGTGCGGTGAAGCGCACACGGCCTTGGTACATGGTGAACAGCCAGTTGAACAGCTTCACACCGGTCGGAATGGAGATCAGCATCGTCGCCAGGCCGAAGAAGGTGTTGACGCTGGCGCCGGCACCCATGGTGAAGAAGTGGTGCAGCCATACAGCAAAGCCGAGGATGGCGATCGCGCCCGATGCGTAAATCATCGAGTGGTGGCCGAACAGGCGTTTGCCAGAGAACGTCGAAGTGACTTCCGAGAACACGCCGAAGGCCGGCAGGATCAGGATGTAAACCTCAGGGTGACCCCACGCCCAGAACAGGTTGACGTACATCATCGGGTTCCCACCAAGCTCGTTGGTGAAGATGTGGAAGTCCAGATAACGGTCAACAGTCAGCAGAGCGAGTGCAGCAGTCAGGATCGGGAACGAAGCGACGATCAGTACGTTGGCCCAGGTGCAGGTCCAGGTGAAGATCGGCATGTCCATCAGTTTCATGCCAGGTGCGCGCATCTTCATCACGGTGACGAGGAAGTTCACGCCGGTAAGCGTCGTACCCAATCCGGATAGCTGTAGCGCCCAGATGTAGTAGTCGACACCCACCCCAGGGCTGTACTGAATGCCCGCGAGCGGCGGATAGGCAACCCAGCCGGTCTTGGCGAATTCACCAACGCCCAGCGAGATGTTGACCAGCAGCACGCCTGCCAGCAGCAGGTAGAAGCTCAGGGAGTTCAGGAACGGGAAGGCAACGTCACGTGCACCGATCTGCAGAGGAACCGCCAGGTTCATCAGGCCGGTGAAGAACGGCATCGCCATGAAGATGATCATGATCACACCGTGAGCGGTGAAGATCTGGTCATAGTGTTCAGGCGGCAGGTAGCCTTCGGAGCCGCCGGTTGCGGCAGCCAGCTGGGTACGCATCATGATGGCGTCGGCAAAGCCGCGCAGCAGCATGACCATCGCGACGATGATGTACATCACGCCGATCTTTTTGTGGTCGACAGTAGTCAGCCACTCGCTCCACAAGTAGGTCCACTTGCGGAAATAGGTGATAAGACCGACGACAGCGATACCGCCGAGCGCGATCATGGCAAGCGTCACCATGACTATCGGCTCGTGATAGGGTATCGCCTCCAGGCTTAATTTACCGAACATCTCTTACTCCTCTGCACCGGCAGCTGGTTGCATACTCGATTCCACACCCTTGGTTGTGGCCAGATCTTTGCTGCCTGCTTCTTCGTGGCTACGACCGCGGTTCATGCCTTCGTACTTGTCGACGATCAGCTGGAACTGCTCAGGCGAAGCCTCGCTATACAGCGCGACCGGGTTGTTTTCGCTTGGTTTGGCCAAGGCGTCGTATTCGGCCTTGTCCAGCTTCTTCGGCGACTGCTTGACTTCAGCGACCCACTTGTCGAAGTCTTCCTGAGAGGTGGCAGTAGCCTTGAATTTCATGCCGGTGAAGCCAGCACCGCTGTAGTTGGCGCTGATACCGTCGAATTCGCCATTTTCGTTGGCGATCAGGTGCAGCTTGGTGGTCATGCCGGCCATGGCGTAGATCTGGCCGCCCAGGCCCGGGATGAAGAACGAGTTCATCACGGCGTCGGAAGTGACGCGGAAGTTGACCGGAGTGTTAGCCGGGAAGACGATCTTGTTGACCGTGGCAATGCCCTGCTCCGGGTAGATGAACAGCCACTTCCAGTCCAGCGCGACCACGTCGATCTGAATCGGCTTAACGTCCGAATCCAGTGGACGATAAGGGTCCAGCTTGTGGGTGGAGTGGTAGGTGACGTAACCCAGGGCGATGATGATCAGGATCGGGATGATCCACACCGCGGCCTCGATCTTGGTCGAGTGCGACCAGTCAGGGGTGTAGGTGGCTGCCTTGTTGGAAGCACGGTACTTCCAGGCGAACGCCAGGGTCATGATGATCACAGGGATTACCACCAGCAGCATCAGGCCGGTAGCGATCAGGATCAGGTTCTTTTGCTCAATGCCGACCTGGCCCTTCGGGTCGAGCAGGGTCCAGTTGCACCCACTGAGTAAAAGCATGCCTAAAAAGGGCAATATGCCAAACAGTCTGGGGTAACGCTTTTTACTCATCTCACGACCTCTAGATCAGCTTGCTTCAATGCAATTTGTGTTTTGGTAGCCAACACTTCGTCCTGCCAAGTGAGGCATTTCGCGCCCGTACTCGCTCCTGCCTGGGGTCCGACTGCAGGACCTTGGCTTCAAGCGGGTTAGCGGTGCTTATGGTTTCGTAGGCAACAGGCCTGTACTTCAGACCAAGTCCATTTGGTGCGGGAAAACGCGGAGGGGTGTCCGCCCGGTATCGCCGTTGGGCGAAACTTGACGAAGTCAGCAAAAAGGAGCGCTGGGGCTTCCTTCAATCCTGCGACTCGCAAGCAGTGCCGAACGGAAATTGGGGGCGATTGTAGATAGGTCGCCAACCCTTGACTATGACTTATTGAGCAACAGTCTTTTACAGAATCCGTAACAATGCTGCTCAATAATTCAACTTCGCGACAGTTTGTCGCACCCCGCTTGCTAGGCCTCAAAGCCGCATTCTGCAAGGCCTGTGGGTTGATCTGGATCAAGCGGTGCGCAACTTTTCCCTCTTCTCATGCGGTGCAAAAGACCCCATGCAATTCGGGACTTTTGTCTAAGCCTGGCGTCGATTGCGGTAGATACCGAGCGGGACGAGGACGGCGGTCAGCACGAACGCCACAAGTGCCCATTGCGCCAGCGACAGGCCGAGGATCGGCGGATACGGCGTGCTGCAGAAGCCGTCGACCTGAAACGCCAGTGGCCACAGCTTTGCCAGTGGCAGGTCATCCACGATCGGCTGCAGGGTATCGATACCGCAACTGACCATGGGGTTGGCGAGTATATACACATGGTTGCCAGCCGCAACGATTCCGCCAATTGCACTGAGCACCACCAATGCCTCGAAGAAGGTCAGGCTGCGGCGCCCAGGCATCGCCGCAGCGATGAAGGCAAACACGGCAATGAACAGCAACGCATAACGCTGCAGGATGCACAACGGGCAGGGTGCCTCGCCTAGCACCACCTGCATGTAGAGGGCGCCGCCGATCAGTGAAAGGCAGATCAGCCCCAACAGCACCAGAAAGCGCCGTTCCCGATTCAGGCGCGATGTTTGTTCGTTCATTGCCGGTTCCTTCGATGGATAGTGGCAGCGTGGTCCGCCTGCCTGGGCGCAAGTCTACACGCTGGGCATGGCCTGTGAGCATGCCGAGGGAGCGTCGCGGAAGCACTGCGCAGGGCTATCCAGTGTGGCTGAGACCGGCCGCAACGACGTCGGTTCAACGCCGGGCGGCAAAAAAACGGCTGCCCAGGTGCCGCGCAGGGGCAAGCCCCTCGACACCCGGGAGTGAAGGATACCGTGATTAAAGGATGATTAAGGAAGAAAGCGCAGCGCCCGGTTTCATCTTTCCTTTATATATAGGCAGAAAGGTGTGCTGCAGCGGGGGGACGAGCACTTTATAAGCCTGTACCGGCCCCTTCGCGGGTAAACCCGCTCCTACAGAGACGGCACCACATTCAAGACCGGTGCAATACCTGTGGGAGCGGGCGTGCCCGCAAAGAGGCCGGCACAGGCGCTACATCACTCCAGCGCTGCCGCCGGCCCGAAGAACTCGTAGCGGCTCTGCTGCTCCGGCACACCCAGGCCCTTCAGCTGGCGTTTGACCGCCGCCATGAAGCCTTTCGGCCCGAGGAAGTAGGCGTCCACGTCACGCTCCTGCGGCAGCCACTCGGCAAGCAGGTCTTCACTGAGCAAACCCACGGCGTCGGCCGCAGCGCCACCTTCCGGCTCGGCATAGCAGTAGAAGCGCTTGAGCTGTGGATGGCGCGCCGCCAGGCCATCGATCCAGTCCCGGAAGGCATGCACCGCGCCATTACGCGCACAGTGGATGAAATGCACCTCGCGCCGGGTTTGCAGTGCTGCCTGCAGCATCGCCAGGGTCGGGGTAATGCCCACCCCTCCGCTGATCAGCACCAGCGGCTTGTCGCTGGCTGCCAGGGTGAAGTCACCCGCAGGCGGGAACAGTTTCAGGGTATCGCCCACCACCAGCTCATCGTGCAGGTAGTTGGAGACCTTGCCGCCCGCCTCGCGCTTGACGCTAATGCGGTATTCCTTGCCGTCGCACAGCGCCGACAGGGAATAGTTGCGGCGCTGCTCGGCACCGTCAATGTCAAGTTTCAGACCGATGTACTGGCCAGGTTCTGCCTTGAGCACCGGCATGCCATCCACCGGGGCGAAGTAGAACGAAACGATCTCGCTGCTTTCCTGCTCGCGGCGTACCAGGCGGAATTCACGGGTACCGCGCCAGCCACCCTCGGCTTCTTCCTTCTCTTTATAGAGGTTTTCTTCAGCGCCAATCAGAATGTCGGCCAGCTGGCCATAGGCCGCGCCCCACGCGTCGATCACCGCAGGGGTGGCAATGTCCTTGCCCAGCACTTCCTCGATGGCGCGCAGCAAGCAGCTTCCGACAATCGGGTAGTGCTCCGGCAGAATCTGCAGGGCAACATGCTTGTTGATGATCTGCCCGACCAGGCCGCCCAGTTGCTCCAGCTGGTCGATATGGCGGGCATACATCAACACGCCGTTAGCCAGCGCACGCGGCTGATCGCCACTGGCCTGGTGGGCCTGGTTGAACAGCGGCCGTACCTCGGGGTATTCGCTGAGCATCATCTTGTAGAAGTGGGTGGTCAGCGCTTCGCCGCCGCTTTCCAGCAGAGGTACAGTGGCCTTGATGATTGCACGTTGTTCGGCATTGAGCATTGCAACAACTCCTGAGCCTGTGGCTTCAAATGACTGCCCCTGCCATTACAGCAATCGTGCCAACTTTTATCGCCAGCAAAATCAGGGGTTTGATGCAGGTCATGTCAAAACGACCCACCCCTGCGTATAGTCATATCGACCCATAGGAGTCCATATGACTACACAGCCACTGCTCACCACCCTCCTGCCCCTGGTCAGCGACCTGTCCCGCGATTTGCCCGACCAGGAACGCTACCGCCGCCTGTTGCAAGCCATGCGTGGCCTGCTGCCGTGCGATGCTGCAGCACTGCTGCGACTGGATGGTGAATGGCTGGTGCCGCTGGCAGTGGATGGCCTTAGCCCCGACACCCTCGGCCGGCGCTTTCGGGTCAGCGAGCACCCGCGTTTCCAGATACTGCTCAGCCGCCCGGAACCCACCCGATTCGCCAGCGATTCCGAACTGCCCGACCCCTACGATGGTTTGGTCAATGCCCCCGATGCCGACCTTGAAGTGCACGACTGCATGGGCTGCCCGTTGATGGTCGATGAGCGCCCATGGGGCCTGGTCACCCTCGACGCCCTCACCCCCGGGCAGTTCCAGAGCCTGGAACTGGATGCCCTGCAGGCCTTTGCCAGCCTGGCTGCCGCCACCGTTACCGTGGCCGAGCGTATCGAGCACCTGGCCCTACGCGCCGAAGACGAACACCATCGCGCCGAGCTCTACCGCCAGGCCAGCGGCCAGGATAGAGAGCTGATTGGCCAGAGCGCCGCGCACAAACGCCTGGTGGAGGAAATTCGTCTGGTCGGCAGCAGCGACCTGACCGTGCTGATCACCGGCGAAACCGGGGTTGGCAAGGAGCTGGTGGCCCAGGCCCTGCACCAGGCCAGTAACCGCGCCGACAAGCCGCTGGTCAGCCTCAACTGCGCCGCCCTACCCGACACCTTGGTGGAAAGCGAACTGTTCGGTCATGTGCGCGGCGCCTTCACCGGCGCGCATGGCGAGCGCCGCGGCAAGTTCGAACTGGCCAACGGCGGCACGCTGTTCCTCGACGAAGTGGGCGAACTGCCGCTGACGGTGCAGGCGAAACTGCTACGCGTGCTGCAAAGCGGCCAGTTGCAGCGCCTGGGTTCGGACCGCGAGCACCGGGTGGACGTGCGCCTGATCGCCGCTACCAACCGCGACCTCGCTGCCGAGGTGCGTACGGGCAACTTTCGCGCCGACTTCTATCACCGCCTCAGCGTTTACCCGCTGCACGTGCCACCTTTGCGCGAACGTGGGCGAGACGTGCTGCTATTGGCGGGCTACTTCCTCGAACAGAACCGTTCACGGCTTGGCCTGAACAGCCTGCGCCTGAGCCATGAGGCCCAAGCCGCGTTGATCGCCTACGACTGGCCAGGCAATGTGCGCGAACTGGAACACCTGATCGGCCGCTCGGCACTCAAGGCGTTAGGCCAGCACCCTGATCGGCCACGTATCCTCACCCTCGAAGCCATCGACCTGGACCTGCGTGTGTCGGCAACCACGCCAGGCACGCTGCCCTCTCCCGCTGCACCGCTGCAAGTGGTCACCCCGCCTGAAGGCGGCTTGCGTGAAGCCGTCGATATTTACCAGCGACAGGTGATCGAAGCCTGCCTGCAGCGGCATCAGGACAACTGGGCAGCAGCGGCCCGGGAACTCGGTCTGGACCGCGCAAACCTGAGCCGTTTGGCCCGCAGGCTAGGGCTTCGCTGAGGCTTTTCTACCAAAGGATTAACCCAGAAAGCCATCTGGTTGCTTCCCCACCGGCTGCTATATCTCCCTAACCACCCGTTTGTCGACTGCCTGGTCGAGGCTGTGCGTAATACCCCTGACAGGGCTCTGTTACGTCGGTTGAGGCCCGAATACTCGGGCCGGGGGATCCGGATATCAGCAGGGAGCATCCATGGACAACATCGTCGTCGCCGATAAGCAATCCGAAGTCGCCACTCAGAGCGCCTGGGGCAATATCAATCTCAAAGCACCAAGCGTCGTGCAGGTACCGGTATCTCCAGACAAAGTGGCCACGGTCACCCAGCGCGGGCAGGACCTAATCGTCACCCTGAAGTCGGGGGAAAAGGTCACCATCGGTAACTTCTTCGCCGTGGACCAGGCCGGGATCGGCAGCGATATGGTCTTCGTCGGCGAAGACGGCACCCTGTGGCATGCCCAGTACGATGCGGCAGCGTTCACCGGTTTCACCTTCGAAGAAGTGGCCTCGCTGGACGAACTGGTCGCAGGCATCGGTACCGCAGGCAGCGCCATGCCAACTTGGGCGATTGCCGGGCTCAGCCTGCTGGGCGTGGGCGGCGCAGCAGCAGCAGCGGACAATGGAGGCGGGGGCAGCAGCGGCGGTTCCGACCCCGACACCAGCGCACCGGCCACGCCGATCGACCTGCTGGTTTCACCGGATGGCCTGCGTCTGACCGGCCGTGGCGAAGCAGGCACCACGGTGAACATCCGCGACGCCGCCGGCAACCTGATCGGCAGCGGCACAGTGGGTGCCGACGGCAACTTCAACGTGACGTTGAATGCACCGCAGATCAACAGCGAAAACCTTGATGTCACCCTGACCGACGCCGCCGGCAATGTCTCGGCGCCTGGCACTGTCACTGCACCGGACGCAACTGCACCACTGGCGCCGACCGAGCTGGCAATCAATGGGCAGGGTGACACCCTCACCGGTCGTGCCGAGCCCGGCTCGACGGTATCCGTACGAGGCGCAGGTGGCGTATTGCTGGGCACTGCGGTGGCCGGTGCGGACGGCCAGTTCAGCATCACCCTGCAACCGCCACAAAGCGACGGCCAGGCCCTGGAGGTCAGCGCTGCAGACGCGGCAGGCAATAGCTCGCCAGTTGCCAACATCACGGCACCGGACGTCGACACCCCTGATACTACCGCCCCTGAACAACCGACCGACCTGGCCCTGGCCGATGGCGTCACCTTCACCGGTCGCGGCGAGCCCGGTGCCACCGTGCAGGTGCGCGATGCTGGCGGCAATGTCATCGGTACTGGTGTCGTCGGTGCCGACGGCCTGTTCAGCCTCACCCTGTCGCCGGCCCAGACCAATGGTGAAGCACTCGACGTGCGTCTGGTGGATGCCGCCGGCAACAGTTCGATACCGCTGGAGTTCACAGCCCCGGATATCACACCGCCCGAGGCGGTCACCGACATCCTGGTCGGCCCAGGTGGCACGGCCCTGAGCGGTCGCGGCGAGCCCGGCGCTACCGTCGAAGTTCGCGATGCCAATGGCACCGTGATCGGCACAGGTGTGGTCGGTGCCAACGGCACCTTCCTGATCGACCTCGCCCCAGCCGCGCAGCCGGGCGAGCAGTTGATCCTGGTGCAGACCGACCCAAGCGGCAACGCTTCCTCGGCACTGCAATTCGAAGTCCCGGTCACCACTGCGCCTGCCAGCCCCAGCGACCTGGTATTCGCCGAAGACGGCAGCAGCATCAGCGGTACCGCACCTGCCGGCACCCGTGTGGAAGTGCATGACGCCAACGGCACGCTGATTGGCACTGTGGTGGCGGGCCCCGACGGCAGCTTCACCGTCACCCTCGACCCGCCCCAGGCCAATGGCGAACTGCTGGACGTGGTCGCCATCGATGACGGCGGCGTTTCCTCGCTGCCCGCACAGATCACCGCGCCCGACATCACCGCCCCTGCTGCCCCAACCGAACTGGCGGTCAGCGCGGACGGCAGCGTTATCACCGGCCGTGCCGAACCGGGCAGCACCGTGCGCATCGTGGCTGCCGACGGCACCGAATTGGGCACTGCCGTGGTCGGCCCGACCGGCGTGTTCAGCCTCAACCTCAATCCGCCACAAGTTGACGGCGAAGTGCTGCAGGCCACGGCGACCGATGCCGCTGGCAACACTTCCGTTGCCAGCTCGGTCACCGCGCCGGACATCGATGGCGGCGATACCACCCCGCCTGAAGCACCGACCAATCTGGTGATCGGCCTTGCCGGCAGCCAGCTCAGTGGTCGTGGCGAAGTGGGCACTGCCGTGCAGGTGCGTGACGCGGCCGGCAACATCCTCGCGACCGGCACCGTCGCTGCAGATGGCACCTTCACCGTCACCCTGGCCCCAGCCGTGAACGACGGCAGCACCTTGCAAGTCACCCTCTCCGACGCCGCCGGCAACGTATCCCAACCAGGCTCGGTCACCTCGGCCGACTTGCTGCCGCCCGCGCAACCCACTGACCTGACCCTGACCGATGGTGTCACCTTCACCGGTCGCGGTGAGCCTGGTGCTACCGTGCAGGTGCGCGATGCTGCCGGCAACCTGATTGGCAGTGGCTTGGTCAACGAAGACGGCACCTTCAGCGTCACGCTGCTCCCCGCCCAGGCCAATGGTGAAGCCCTGGACATTCGCGTGGTGGATGCCGCCGGCAACGCCTCGGCGCCACTGCAATTCGATGCGCCGGACATCACACCGCCCGATGCGGTCACCGATATCCTGGTCGGCCCAGGTGGTACGGCCCTGAGTGGTCGCGGCGAGCCCGGCGCTACCGTCGAAGTTCGCGATGCCAATGGCACCGTGATCGGCACGGGTGTGGTCGGTGCCAACGGCACCTTCCTGATCGACCTCGCCCCAGCCGCACAGCCGGGCGAGCAGTTGAGCCTGGTACAGACCGACCCAAGCGGCAATGCTTCGGTGGCTACCGAGTACGATGTACCATTGACCACCGCGCCCGACAGCCCGAGCAATCTGGCCATCGATGCTGATGGCACCACCCTCACCGGTACCGCGCCGGCTGGCACCCGTGTGGAAGTGCATGACGCCAACGGCACACTGATTGGCAGTGCCATTGCCAACACCGATGGCAGCTTCAGCATCGAACTGAATCCCGCACAAGCCAACGGCGAACTGCTGGACGTGGTGGCCATCGATGACGGCGGCGTTTCCTCGCTGCCCGCACAGATCACCGCGCCCGACATCACCGCCCCTGCCGCCCCAACCGAACTGGCGGTGAGCGCGGACGGCAGCGTTATCACCGGCCGTGCCGAACCGGGCAGCACCGTGCGCATCGTGGCTGCCGACGGCACCGAATTGGGCACTGCCGTGGTCGGCCCGACCGGCGTGTTCAGCCTCAACCTCAACCCGCCACAAGTTGACGGCGAAGTGCTGCAAGCCTCCGCGACCGATGCCGCTGGCAACACTTCCGTTGCCAGCTCGGTCACCGCGCCGGACATCGATGGCGGCGATACCACCCCGCCTGAAGCACCGACCAATCTGGTGATCGGCGTTGCCGGTAGCCAGCTCAGCGGTCGAGGCGAAGCCGGCTCCACCGTGCAGGTACGTGACGCGGCCGGCAACATCCTCGCGACCGGCACCGTCGCCGCGGATGGCACCTTCACCGTCACCCTGAATCCTGCCGTGAACGACGGCAGCACCTTGCAAGTCACCCTCACCGATGCCGCCGGCAACGTATCCCAACCGGGCTCGGTCACCTCGGCCGACTTGCTGCCGCCTGCACAACCGACTGACCTGG
The DNA here is from genome assembly GCF_043106005.1 of Pseudomonas sp. GLN_2. Lineage (NCBI taxonomy): Bacteria > Pseudomonadati > Pseudomonadota > Gammaproteobacteria > Pseudomonadales > Pseudomonadaceae > Pseudomonas > Pseudomonas sp. GLN_2. The sequence continues at coordinate 30,234 of NZ_JBICMC010000063.1, forward strand.
CCTTGGCCGATGGCGTCACCTTCACCGGTCGCGGCGAGCCCGGCGCTACCGTGCAAGTGCGCGATGCTGCCGGCAACCTAGTTGGCACCGGCGTCGTCGGTGCCGACGGCCTGTTCAGCCTCACCTTGTCGCCTGCTCAGGCCAACGGCGAAGCACTCGACGTACGCTTGGTGGATGCTGACGGCAACGCCTCTGCGCCGCTGCAATTCGATGCGCCGGACATTACCCCGCCCGGTGCGGTGAGCAACATTGCCGTCGGCGCTGACGGCCTGGCCCTGAGCGGTCGCGGCGAACCCGGCGCCACTGTTGAGGTGCGCGATGCCAGTGGCACCGTGATCGGCACGGGTGTTGTGGG
>NZ_JBICMC010000064.1:0-26990 GCF_043106005.1 Pseudomonas sp. GLN_2
GCCGCGAAGTCGGCGCCCACTTCGCTGTAATAAGGCTCAAGTGCCTGCTTCCAGCGCGCATCCCGCTCGGCATCGGGCGCTGGCGGCTGGTGGCAGAAGAAGTTCAGGTTCAGCGGGCGCCCCGGGCAGCCGGCGCGGAATGCAGCGATCTCGGCGCGCACCTGTTCGCCGCTGAGCATGGCGCAGGGCAGGGCGCCCAAGCCACCTGCCAGGCCCACGGCAATGGCCATGGCCGAGCCGGTCGCCCCCGCCATGGGTGCCTGCAGAATGGGCAGCTCGATGCCCAGCAGGTCGAGGATACGGCGGTCGGGCCAATGGCTCATGCGATTCTCCTTGCGTGGGGCGAGCGATGCGGCGGGGCTAGCGGCAAGTCTTACAGGGCCTTGCTGACCTGGATGTCGCTGATTTTCTCAACGTCCTCGCCGTGGATCTTGCGCAAGGCCTCGAGGGCCTGCTCTTGCGAGGCATCGGGCATCAGCGCGAAATCCCAGCGACGCTGGCCGTCGAGCTTGTATTTGATGACGTACTTGATGGTCTGGGTCATGGTGGCCTTATCTGAGTTTCGACGACGAGCGACGGATGATCTTGATCTTGTGGGTCAGCGTTGGCTTGCGGGTGACCGAGATCGGGCGAGTGGTGACGGTATCGATGGTGATGTTCCAGAAGCCGGTGCTGGGTACGGTGATCTTCGCCGGAAACTTCTCGAAATGGCCGCCGTGGTAGGTATGACGGCCGCCGTTCTTGAAGCTGCGGAAGTTGGCGTCGTTCATCAGGCGGATATTGCAGCGCTGGGAGCACTCGATGACGACGATATCGTCCTCGTTGAGGTGCTCGCGCTGGTGTACGAATTTCATGTGATGCTCCGCAAGGTTTGGATCTGCAAAAGCAAAAGATACCACGATGTGCCGTTACACTGCCGCGTTGATCGCCAGGCGTAGATAATTCTGCCAAAGCAGGGAGCAAAACCGCCTGGATGTGGTCGAAGCGAATTCTTGAAGGCAGAGGTGCAGCAAATGAAGTGGATGGTGGCGGCGTTGTCGGTGACGCTCGGTGGCTGCGTGAGCGTCGCGGAGCTGGAGCAATCGCGTGAAACGATGGATGTGATCTCTGGCAAGAGTCCACGCGCCTATGCCGACTGCGTAAAGGAGAAGCTTGCCGATACGCGTGACCCGCTGACCGAAGAGCAGCGTGGCGACGGCCTGCGGCTGATCGTACCGCAGAAAATCACCTCAGGTGCCGGCCCAGCGGCGCTGGTGGATATCGACAAGCGCGGCAGCGGCAGCAGCATCAAACTGCACGAGCGGCTGAATAACTTCCCGCTGCGCCTTGGCGATGTGCGCACTGCGGCAACACAGTGCATCTCCGGAAGTTGATCTGAAGCAACGGGTCCTCCTTTCTCTGCTTATATGTTTTAAGCCTAAACATATAACAAAAGAAAAGGAGATTCGTGATGACACCGTTGAGACGCGTGATGATCGGCAGCTTGCTGATCCTGGCCTGGCCCGCGGCACATGCCGCTGACGGTCAGAAGGTCTTCACCCAGGGTGGGGCCAACCCCGCCGCCATGGCCTGCCTGGGTTGCCACGGCCCGGACGGCAAGGGCATTGCGGCTGCCGGCTTTCCACGTTTGGCCGGGCTACCGGCCGGCTACCTTGCCAAGCAGTTGCAGGACTGGCGCAACGGCAGCCGCAAGCAGCCAGTGATGGAACCTTTGGCCAAGGCCCTGAGCGACGACGAAATCAAGGCCGTCAGTACCTACCTGGCCAGCCTGCCGGCAGCGCCCGCTGGCGAGCTGCACCGCCAGCAAATTGCCGATGACCCGACCACCCGCATGGCCCTGTACGGCGACTGGAGCCGGCAGATTCCAGGTTGCGTGCAATGCCACGGGCCGGGTGGCGGCGGGGTGGGCGAACACTTCCCGCCCTTGGCCGGCCAGCCCGCCAGTTACCTGGTGGCACAGCTCAATGCCTGGCGCGACGGCAGCCGCAGCAATGACCCCAACCAGCTGATGGTCGGCGTGGCCAAGGCCATGACCGATGACGAGATCAAGGCTGTTGCCGAGTTCTTTGCCCGCCCCGTCCGCCAGGAGGTCACGCCATGAAAGCCCTGATTCCCGCCTTGTTGCTACTGGCCGTGGGCAGCGCCCAGGCCACGCCGATCGCCATGGAAGACCAGTCGCAGTTGAAGGTGCCCGGTGTGCAGGCTGCACCGCAGTTCGTGCCGCCCGCTGAGCGTGAGTTGCCCGATAATGCCTTTGGCAAGAGGGTGCGTGAAGGCCATGCCTTGTTCGTCGACACCCGCCGATTGATGCCCGAGGCGGTGGGCAACGGCATGAACTGCAGTAACTGCCACCTCGATCAGGGGCGGTTGGCGCATTCGGCGCCGCTGTGGGGTGCCTACCCGATGTATCCGGCCTATCGCAAGAAAAATGACAAGGTCAACACCTTCGCCGAGCGTATCCAAGGGTGTTTTCAGTTCAGCATGAATGGCAAGCCGCCGGCCGCTGACAGCCCGCAGATGACGGCCCTGGCGGTGTACTCATACTGGCTGTCGACCAAGGCGCCAACCGGCGTGGAGATTGCCGGACGTGGTTATCCGGAGGTGGCACAACCCAAGGGTGGTTATGACTTCAAGCGCGGCCAGCAGGTTTACCGTGAACAATGCGCGATTTGCCATGGCGATAACGGTGAAGGGCAAAAGGTCGCCGGCGAGTACGTAATGCCGCCGCTTTGGGGCAAGGACTCCTACAACTGGGGGGCCGGCATGCACCGCATCAATACCGCTGCGTCGTTCATCAAGTACAACATGCCGCTTGGCAAGCCGGGCAGCCTCAGCGATCAGCAGGCCTGGGACGTGGCGGCGTGGATCAACCGCCACGAGCGGCCACAGGACCCGCGTTTGGTAGAGGGATCCATCGAGAAAACGCGGGTGAAATTTCATGCCAATGATGGGGTGAACCTGTATGGTCAGCAGGTTGATGGGGTGCTGATCGGACAAGGAACGGGTAGCTGAGGTCAGCCAGTGGCGGTCTCTTCGCGTGTGAGCCCGTAGAAGAGGCCGCCACCGGCACGCTGATTTCCCTGTCATCCAATGGTCATGTATGACAGCAATATTTACGATCCCCCGGAACTATCTACACTGGGATATCTCTATGATGGCAACGGTCGTTATCGGGGGCATTGTAAGGTGACTGCCGCCTGATTAGACTGCGCCGAATTCCACAGGCCTAGCCTTTTGTAAGGACGTATATGATCAAAAAATGCTTGTTCCCGGCAGCCGGCTACGGCACGCGCTTCTTGCCTGCTACCAAAGCCATGCCCAAGGAAATGCTGCCGGTGGTCAACAAGCCACTGATCCAGTATGGCGTTGAAGAAGCATTGGATGCGGGTCTGAACGAGATCTCCATCGTTACCGGGCGCGGCAAGCGCGCCCTGGAAGACCACTTCGACATCAGCTACGAGCTGGAAAACCAGATCAAGGGCACCGACAAGGAAAAATACCTGGTCGGTATTCGTCGCCTGCTCAACGAGTGCTCGTTCTCGTACACGCGCCAGACCGAAATGAAGGGCCTCGGCCACGCCATTCTTACTGGCCGCCCATTGATCGGCGACGAGCCGTTCGCGGTGGTGCTGGCGGACGACCTGTGCGTCAACCCGGAAGGTGACGGCGTGCTGACCCAGATGGTCAAGCTGTACAAACAGTACCGCTGCTCGATCGTCGCCATTCAGGAAGTCGACCCGCAGGAAACCAACAAGTATGGTGTGATCGCCGGTGAGATGATCCGTGACGACATCTTCCGTGTGACCAACATGGTCGAAAAACCGGCCCCGGAAGACGCGCCTTCGAACCTGGCGATCATCGGCCGTTATATCCTGACCCCGGATATCTTCGACATCATCGCCAACACCAAGCCAGGCAAAGGCGGTGAAATCCAGATCACCGATGCCCTGCTGCAGCAGGCGAAGGATGGCTGCGTGATTGCCTATAAGTTCAAGGGCAAGCGTTTCGACTGCGGTGGCGCCGAAGGCTACATCGACGCGACCAACTTCTGCTTCGAGAACTACTACAAGACTGGCAAGGCTTACTGATAAGCCCTGCTGGCCTCAAAGCCATCCTTCGGGGTGGCTTTTTTGTTTGCGGCGGCCAACGGCGGTATGCTGGACGCCTGCCTGGGAGAGTGAATACATGGCCTTCGATTTTGATCTGTTCGTGATTGGCGCCGGGTCCGGTGGTGTGCGCGCAGCGCGTTTTGCTGCCGGTTTTGGCGCAAAAGTGGCAGTGGCTGAAAGCCGCTACCTGGGGGGGACCTGCGTCAACGTCGGTTGTGTGCCGAAAAAACTGCTGGTATACGGCGCGCACGTTGCCGATGAGCTGGAGCAAGCCGCGGGTTTCGGTTGGACGTTGGAAGAGGGGCATTTCGACTGGGGTACCCTGATTGCCAACAAGAATCGGGAAATCGAGCGCCTCAACGGCATCTACCGTAACCTGCTGGTCAACAGCGGGGTGACCCTGTTGCAGGGCCACGCGCGTCTGACGGGCGCCAACGAAGTGGAAGTGGACGGTCAACGCTACACCGCCGAGCATATTCTGATCGCTACCGGTGGCTGGCCGCAGGTTCCGGACATCCCTGGCAAGGAACTGGCCATCACCTCCAACGAAGCTTTCTACCTCAAGGGCCTGCCGCGCCGCGTGCTGGTGGTGGGTGGGGGTTATATCGCCGTCGAATTCGCCGGCATCTTCCAGGGCCTGGGGGCCGACACCACACTGCTGTACCGTGGCGACCTGTTCCTGCGCGGCTTCGATGGCTCGGTGCGCACCCACCTGAAGGAAGAGCTGGAAAAACGCGGCCTCGACCTGCAGTTCAACGCCGACATCCAGCGCATCGACAAGCTTGAAGATGGTCGCCTGAAAGCCACGCTCAAGGACGGCCGCGAGCTGGTAGCCGACTGTGTGTTCTATGCCACCGGCCGGCGCCCGATGCTGGACAATCTGGGCCTGGAGAACACCGGCGTCGAGCTGGATGAGCGCGGTTACATCCGGGTTAATGAGCAGTACCAGACCACCGCGCCCTCGATTCTCGCCATTGGCGATGTGATCGGCCGCGTGCAGTTGACCCCAGTGGCCTTGGCTGAAGGCATGGCCGTGGCGCGGCGCCTGTTCAAACCCGAGCAGTACCGCCCGGTGGATTACCTGAACATCCCCACTGCGGTGTTCAGCCAGCCACCCATCGGTACCGTAGGCTTGACCGAAGAGCAGGCGCTGGAGGCCGGGCACAAGGTGCAGGTATTCGAAAGCCGCTTCCGGGCCATGAAGCTGACCCTGACCGACATTCAGGAAAAGACCCTGATGAAGTTGGTGGTCGATGCCGAGACCGACAAGGTGCTGGGTTGCCACATGGTCGGTCCTGACGCTGGCGAAATCATTCAGGGCCTGGGCATTGCACTTAAAGCCGGTGCGACCAAGCAGCAGTTCGATGAAACCATCGGCGTGCACCCGACGGCGGCCGAAGAGTTCGTGACCATGCGCACCGTCACCCGCTGATGACGCGGAGCCTGCTGTACAGCCTGTAGACGCAGCCTAGTGCTGCAACGAGGCCCTTGCTGACACCGAAACGCTTCTGTCATTCGGGCCTTGTTGCAGCACAAGGCTGCTTCAGGGGGGGTACAAGGCCGGATCAATACACCCACACCTCGACCCGCCGGTTGCGCAGCCGGCCTTGCTCCTGTTCATTGCCGGCCACTGGCAATTCATCGCCCATCCCGGTCACCTGCAGCACCTCCACGCCACCGCGCGCCAGTTCGCGGCGCACCGCTTGCGCACGCAGGCGGGAGAGCAGGGCTGCGCGCCCGGGCGTTTCCTTGGGGTCGCCGAACCCCACCAGCACTGCCTTGCCCTGCAGCTTCCCGGCCTGGCGCAGGTAATCTGCCACCCGCTGCACATCGCGCAAGGCCTTGTTGTCCAGCCTCGCGCTTCCTTCCTGGAAGCGGAAGTTCACACTCAGCCGCTGCGCCTGCAGGGCCAGGATGCGATAGCGCGGTGGCATGTCGCTTTGGGGGGCGACAGACAGGGCCTTGATCTGCTGCGAAACGAAACCCTGCTGGGCGATGATCGCCTGGCCGGCCGGGCTCTGAGCGAAATCGGCCAGGGCCTTGGCCTGGGGCTTGGGGTTGGCTGGCAAGTAAAAATACAGGCGCCGCGAGAGCGGGTAGTCCTCACTGGCCACCCGTGCGCGCTCCGGCAGCATGGCCGGTGCGTCGCCCTCGGCCACCGCCAGCACCTTGGCCCCGTGTACGGCGGCCAGGCTGCTGAAACCGATGGCCTGGCGGTCGGTACCCACGTGTACCGCCAGTTCGTCGCTGGACTCGAAGCGCCTGGCCTTGACCGAAATTTCGGCGTGCTGAGGTTCCAGCACCAGTGCCTTGAAGGTCTCGAAAGTGCCGGAACGGTCGTCTCGGGCATACAGGTGAATGGCCCCGCCAGGTATGCCCAGTTGTTCCCAGTGCTGGATCTGTCCAGAGAAAATTTCCGCCAGTTGCCGGGTGTTCAGTTGGGGTATTGGGTTGTCGGGGTGGACGATGACCGCGACGCCGTCGAGGCCGATCACTTGTTCTGCGCCGGCTGCGCGCAGGTCGCCCAGCGCCTGCAACTGGCGCACTTCACTGTCGTTGATCGGCCGCGAGGCGGCGGCCAGGTCAGCCTCGCCACGGCCCAGCGCGACAAAGCCGGTGCTTGAGCCGTGGGCGGCAATGTCGATGCGCAAGGGCTGACCATGCACGTCGCGGGCGGTAATCACCCGCTCGTTGGCGACCTTGCCTGGCTGTTGTGCGATGGCGGTGGCCTGCTGCGCGCGCAATTGCCCCTGCACCAGCGCCGGCATCAAGGCCGCGCCGATGGTGTTGGAGCCTTGGACACGCAGGTGCAGGGGCTCAGGCAAGGTCGCTAGTGGAAGCAAGGTGAGCAGCAAGACAAGCAGGCGGAGCATGCCGGGTGGCCTATGGCACAGTATTGGCCGGCAGATTACGACAGTGGCGTGATGATAATGTGACGGGAGCGTACACCTTCAAGCGTGCAGCGCCTGCCAGATCGTGCGCCGCGCGGGCGACGCTCGATCTGGCAGGCGCTGCAACGCTGAAGAGGTTAATGTGCCCCGGCCGACTTGCTCAGGTCGCTCTCGGCCCATTCGGTATAAATGCAAGCGTCGGCCACTGCCCAACGCACCTTCACGCTGTCGCCCGGCTGCATCGGCATGCCCGCGGCCGACAGGGCCTTCACCGTCAGCTCGGTACCCCCTGCAGTCACCACATGACAGGTCTGGCTTTCACCCAGGAACAGCACTTCGCCCACCTTGGCACTGACCTCGTTCCAGCCCGCCGGCAATGGCTCGCGCGCCGCTTGTTCGGCGGTCAGGGCCAGGGCTTTTTCCGGACGCACCATGATCAGCGCATCCTGCTCGGCGGCCAGGCCTGGGGTGAGGCGGATGGCCACTGGTTGGCCCTCGAAGCTGCCTGCGCCATTGCTGCTGGCCTTGATCCGCAGGAAGTTGGAGTTGCCCAGGAACGACGCAACAAAGGCATTCGGCGGATTCTGGTACAAGTCGTACCCGGTGCCCAGGCCGACGATCTTGCCGTGGCTGAAGATGGCGATGCGCTGCGACAGGCGCATGGCCTCTTCCTGGTCGTGGGTCACGTAGACAATGGTAATGCCCAGGCGGCGGTGCAGCTGGCGCAGTTCGTCCTGCAGGTCTTCACGCAGCTTCTTGTCCAGCGCGCCAAGCGGCTCGTCCATCAGCAGGATGCGTGGCTCGTACACCAGCGCCCGGGCAATCGCCACGCGCTGCTGCTGGCCGCCCGACATTTGCGAGGGTTTGCGGTGCGCGAACGGCTCCAGTTGCACCAGCTTGAGCATGGCGTCGACGCGCTTGGCGGTTTCGGCAGCGCCGAGTTTGCGAATGGCCAGTGGGAAGGCGATGTTGTCACGCACATTCAGGTGCGGGAACAGCGAATAGCGCTGGAACACCATGCCGATATCGCGCTTGTGCGGCGGCACATTGACCAACGACTGGCCGTCGACCAGGATCTCGCCGCTGCTGGGTGTTTCGAAGCCGGCCAGCATCGACAGGGTGGTGGACTTGCCCGAGCCGCTGGAACCGAGGAAGGTCAGGAACTCGCCGTCCTGGATCTCCAGGTCGAGGTTGTCCACGGCGGTGAAGTCGCCGTAGTGCTTGTTCAGGCCGCGCAGGCTGACCAGGGTTTTGCCGTGCGCGTTGTCTTTGATCACTGCACTCATTGTTGTTTTCTCCGCGCTCAGGCGTTTTCGGTGCGCCGGCGCAACGCGGCGGCAATGAACATGACCAGCAACGACAGGCCGATCAGCAAGGTCGAAGCCACGGCGATGACCGGGCTAAGGTCCTGGCGCAAGGTGGTCCACATCTTCACTGGCAGGGTCTGCAGGTCGGGGCTGGCCATCATCACGCTCAGCACCACTTCATCCCAGGACACCAGGAAAGCGAACAGGCCACCGGCGATCATGCCGGGGCGGATGGCCGGGAACGTGACCTTGAAAATGGCCTGCAGGCGTGAGGCACCGCAGATCACCGCAGCATCTTCGATCGACTGGTCGAATAGCTTCAGCGAGTTGATGATCGAGATGATCGTGAACGGCAGGGCGACGATCACGTGGCTGACCACGAAGGCGAACAGCGTGCCGGTGTAACCTAGCTTGAGGAACAGGGCGTATACCGCCACGGCAATGATCACCAGCGGCACGATCATCGGCATGGTAAACAGCCCGTACAGCAGCTCGCGGCCCGGGAAGCGGCCACGCACCAGGGCGAATGCGCTGGGCAGGCCCAGCAGCACGGCGGCGATGGTGGTCAGCACGGCCACCTTAAGGCTGGCCAGTGCGGCGTCCATCCACTCCGGGTTGGAGAAGAACTGGCCGTACCACTTGAAGGTCCAGCCCGGTGGCGGGAACACCAGCCACTGTGACGAGCCGAATGACAGCAACACAATGAAGACCACCGGCAGCAGCAGGAAGGCCGCGATGACCCCGGTGGTCAGGTACAGGCCCGTACGCAGCGGGCGGCCCATGGCATTGGGAGACAGGAGCATGGCGGTTTACCTCGCGTTGCCAACCGGGGATTCCGGCTGCAGCTTCAGGTACAGGTAGAAGAGCACCAGGGTGATCGCCACCAGCAGTGCGGCAGCGGCGCTGGCCAGGCCCCAGTTGAGGAACGACTGCACCTGCTGGATGATGAACTCAGGCAGCATCATGTTCTGCGCGCCCCCCAGCAGCGCCGGGGTGACGTAGTAACCGAGCGACATCACGAACACCATCAGCGCCCCGGAGAACAGCCCCGAGCGGCACAGCGGCAGGAACACCTTCCAGAAGTTGGTCCACGGGCTGGCGCCACAGATCGAACCTGCCTGCAGCACCATCGGGTCGATGGCGTGCATGGTCGCCTGCAGTGGCAGCACGATGAACGGGATCATGATGTAGCTCATGCCGATTACCACGCCGGTGAGGTTGTGCACCATTTCCAGCGGGGCATCGATGATGCCCATGGCCATCAACGCCTTGTTGATCACCCCCGAGCTCTGCAGCAGCACCAGCCACGAGTAGGTACGTGCCAACAGGCTGGTCCACATCGACAACAGCACGATGTTCAGCAGCCAGCGGCCCCAGCCCTTGGGCACCAGGGTGATTGCCCAGGCCAGCGGGAAGCCCAGCAGCACGCTGATCAGGGTAACCACGCCGGCCACCGAGAAGGTGTTGAACAGCACCCGTGCATAGGCCGAGTTGGCGAACAGCTGCTCGTAGTTACCCAGCCCTGGCGTTGGCTCCAGCACTCCGCGCAGCAGCAGGCCGACCAGCGGGGCGAAGAAGAACAGGCCAAGGAACAGCAGGGCGGGCAGCAGGTTGCGGCTGCCTTTCCAGCGCTGGCTCAGGCTGGCACGGCGCGGTGCGGTGCCCGGGGCGCCGGCACCCGTGGGGGTGCCTTGCGCATTGTGCAGGGCGTTGATGGCGACTTTCATTTGACCAACCACTCATTCCAGCGGGCCGCGATGGCTTGACCGTTCTTGGCCCAGTAGGCGAAGTCGAGGGTGACCTGGTCCTGGGCGTAGGCAGTTGGCAGGTTTGGCGCGAGGTCTTTGTCCAGCTTGGCCACGCTGTCGACGTTGACCGGCGCGTAGGCGGTCTTGTTGGCGAATTCGGCCTGGCCCTCGGCGCTGCTGGCGTTGGCCAGGAATTTCATGGCCGCTTCCTTGTTCTTGGCGCCTTTGGGGATGACCAGGAAGTCGGCCATGACCAGGTTCTGCTTCCAGCTCACACCCACCGGTGCACCGTCTTGCTGCAGGGCGTAGACACGGCCATTCCAGAACTGGCCGAGCGAGGCTTCACCTGAGGCCAGCAACTGCTGTGACTGGGCGCCACCGCCCCACCAGACGATGTCTTTCTTGATGGTGTCGAGCTTCTTGAAGGCGCGGTCCAGGTCCAGCGGGTACAGCTTGTCGGGGGCTACGCCGTCGGCCAGCAGGGCCAGTTCCAGCACGCCGGGGCTGGGCCATTTGTACAGGGCTCGCTTGCCGGGGTAGGCCTTGGTGTCGAACAGCGCGGTCCAGTCCACCGGCTTGTTGGCCCCGAGCTTGCCTTCGTTGTAGCCGAGCACGAAGGAGAAGAAGAATGACCCGACGCCATGGTCGGAGACGAAGCGTGGGTCGATCTTGTCGCGCTTGATCTGGTTGAAGTCGAGGGGTTCGAGCAGGCCTTCGCTGGCAGCGCGCAGGGCAAAGTCGGCTTCGACGTCGACCACGTCCCACTGCACGTTGCCACTCTCGACCATGGCCTTGAGCTTGCCGTAGTCGGTGGGACCGTCCTGCACGACCTTGATGTTCGTGGCTTTGGTGAACGGTACTGCCCACGCTTCTTTCTGGGCGTCCTGGGTCGTACCGCCCCAGCTGACGAAGTTGAGGCTGTCGGCGGCCTGGGCGGCCTGACATGCCAGGGTCAGCAGGCTGGCGGACAGCACTGCGGTTACACGTTTGCTTAACAGCATGGTTACGCCCTCGTTGCTTTTGTTATTCGAGGCGGGGCTTGTGGTGCGCCCGCCAACTGTGTTCGGGGAGCAGCTAAAACAAAGTGTTCTGATGGCCGTTTTTAATTGTAGGTGCCGGCCTGTAGGTTTAAGGTCTACGGGATATCATATTATGGTATTCCAAGATTTTGGCAAGAGGCATGGGGCGACCGGCCATCACTCCGCCCTGTCAAAAGCACCAAGGGCCCTGTAGGAGCGGGTTTACCCGCGAACGCGTCGGTGGTGTCAACCTCGCATTCGCGGGTAAACCCGCGCCTACAGGGCCCCGCTAAATCAATTGCTTGTGTGTTCTCAGCCATCCATCCCCGAGTCGAACGGGATGCTCTGCACCACCTCCAGCTCATACCCCGCCAGCCCCGCGTATTTCAGCGGTGGCCCCAGGTGACGGAGCTTGCCCACGCCAAGGTCCTGCAGAATCTGCGCCCCGGTACCCACTTCGGAATACACCTTGGACTGGCCACGTTGATAGGGCCGCACAGGGTGGGTCAGGTGTGGCACGCGCTCGAGCAAGGCCTGGGAGGATTCGTGGTTGGCCAGGATCACCACCACGCCAGTACCTTCCTCAGCCACCTTCTGCAGCGCCGCCCACAGCGTCCAGTTGGCGGGGCCGGCGTACTCGGCACCCACCAGGTCGCGCAGCGGGTCGATCACATGCACCCGCACCAGGGTCGGCTGTTCGCGGCGAATGTCGCCCATGACCATGGCCATGTGCACGCCACCTTCGATGCGGTCTTCATAGGTGACCAGGCGGAAGGCGCCATGCACGGTCGGTAGCTCGCGCTCGCCGATGCGCTTGATGGTCTGCTCGGTGCTCAGGCGGTAGTGGATCAGGTCGGCGATGGTGCCAATCTTGATGCCATGCCGGGCGGCGAACACTTCCAGGTCGGGGCGACGGGCCATGGTGCCGTCGTCATTCAGCACTTCAACGATGACCGAGGCCGGGCTGAAGCCGGCCAGGCGTGCCAGGTCGCAGCCGGCTTCGGTGTGGCCGGCACGGGTCAGCACGCCGCCTTCGCGTGCCCGCAACGGGAAGATGTGGCCAGGTTGCACCAGGTCTTCGGGGCGGGCGTTGGGGGCCATGGCCGCTGCCACGGTGCGTGCCCGGTCTGCGGCGGAAATGCCGGTGGTGACCCCGGTGGCCGCCTCGATCGACACGGTGAACGCGGTGCTGAACACGCTACCGTTGGCCGGAACCATCTGCTCCAGGCCCAGGCGCTGGCAGTGATCGTCGGTCAAGGTCAGGCAGATCAGGCCGCGTGCCTCGCGGGCCATGAAGTTGATGGCCTGGGCGTCGCAGCGCTCGGCGGCGATCAACAGGTCGCCTTCGTTTTCCCGGTCCTCGTCATCCACCAGCAGGACCATCTTGCCTTGCCGGTAGTCCTCGAGAAGTTCCTCGATGGTGTTGAAAGCCATGGTGCACGCTCACTGTGGTGGGGTGAATTTTATGGTATACCATCATACACAAATATCGCCGTAACAGGAGAGCTGCACATGAAGGCCTACTGGATCGCCCATGTGGACGTGACCGACCCCGAGCAGTACCAGCAATACACCCAGCGCGCCCCGGCTGCCTTCAAGGCATTCGGCGGGCGCTTCCTGGCCCGTGGCGGGCGTAGCGAGGCGATGGAAGGGCGAGCTACGCCTCAGCGTAGTGTGGTGATCGAGTTCGATTCGTACGCGCAGGCCGTCGCCTGTTACCGCTCAGCGCTGTACCAAGAGGCATGCAGTCATCGCCAAGGGGTGGCGAAGGCTGAGGTGATCATTGTGGAAGGGTTTGAGCCCTGAACAGGATTTGCCGGCCCTTTCGCAGGGAACCCGCTCCTACACAGGCCACCACAGAATTTGACGTTTGTGGTGGCCTGTGTAGGAGCGGGTTTACCCGCGAAAGGGCCGGATCTGCCGCACCGATGGCTCATTGAAGCCTGCGGGCCGTTTCCGCAAATAGAAGCAAAAGACCCGCCCAGGCGGGTCTATTGCTCATTGCCTCACTGCAGATGCACTTTAAGTTCGTTGCCCGCCTGCCGCAGCGCCGCCTTTACTGCCGGCACTTGGCTCAACGGGTTGAGCAGCCCATAGTCATGAATCATTCCGTTGTAGCGCACCGAGGTTACTGTCACGCCCGCCGCATTCAACTTGCGGGCATACGCCTCACCCTCATCCCGAAGCACATCGAACTCAGCCGTTTGCACCAGGGCCGGCGGCAAGCCCTTCAGCTGTTCGGCGGACGCCCGCAGCGGCGAGGCGTAGATCTGCGCTCGCGCCTTTGCATCAACGGTGTAGTTGTTCCAGAACCACTTCATCATCCCGGTGGTCAGGAAGTGTCCTTCGGCAAACTGCTTGTACGACGCTGTCTCGAAGCTGGCATCGGTCACCGGCCACAGCAGCAGCTGGAAGCGCAGGGCAGGGGTGCCGGCCTCTTTGGCCTTGAGTGCAACCACCGCCGCCATGTTGCCGCCAACGCTGTTGCCGGCTACTGCCAGGCGCTTGCCATCCACGCCGATCTCCTTGCCATGCTCGGCCACCCACCGAGTCGTGGCGTACGCCTGGTTGATCGCCGTCGGGTAGTGCGCTTCCGGTGACGGGGTGTAGTCCACATAGACCGCAACCGCACCCGAGCCGACCACCAGGTCGCGGATCAGTCGCTGGTGGGTTGGGAAGTCGCCCAGCACCCAGCCGCCGCCGTGGAAGAACATGAACACTGGCAGATCACCTTTGACATTAGTCGGGCGTACCACTTGCAGCTTGATTGATTGGCCATTGGCCTGAATCGTGCGTTCCTTCACTTCGATCCCCGAGAGGTCGACCTTTACCGAGGCCTGGGCGCCGGTCAGTACCGCGCGGGCGTCGTTTGGTGAGAGCTGTTCCAGCGGCTTGCCACCCCCTTTCTCCAGGGCTTCGAGGAAGGCCTGGGTGTGTTGTTCGACACCAGGGCTGCCTGCGGCGAAGGCACTGGAAACAGACAGGGCCAGGACGGAGGCGGTGAGGGCTTTGTGGACAATGTTCATGAGCGAATCCTTTTCTGTGCAAGTGTTGGTAGTGGGCGTCTTGCCTGGCCTTAGGGGCCATCGCTGCGACTTGTGCGTAGATTAGGCAGATGCACTCGTGGGAAAAAGCCGCTATAAAGTGTTTGACTGTCAGCAAGAGCGAGACAATGAACCCTTACGAAGACATGCGGATCTTTGCCCAGGTGATGGAGGCCGGTAGTTTCACCGCTGCCGCCGACCGTCTGGGCATGTCCAAGCAATCGGTCAGCCGGCGTCTGATGCAGCTTGAAGAGCGCCTGGGCGTGCGCCTGCTCAACCGCTCCACCCGGCGCCTCGATGCCACGCCACTGGGGCAGCACTACTACCAGTCGGCCCTGCGCCTGCTGGGTGAAGTGCAGCAGGTCGAGCACGACATCAGCGGCCAGGCCCAGGTCCTGCGCGGCACCTTGCGCCTCAGTGCGCCGCTGTCGTTTGCCATGGCGCACCTGGGCTGCCTGCTGACCGAGTTTCTGCAGTTGCACCCCCAGGTTGATGTGGAGGTAGACCTGAGCGACCGCGCCGTGGACCTGATTGGTGAAGGCTATGACCTGGCGCTGCGGATTGGTGCACTGGAGGACTCCAGCCTGATCGCCCGGCGTATCGCCAGTGTCGAGCGGGTCTACTGTGCAAGCCCGGCGTATTTGCAAGCACGGGGAGTGCCGGGAAAACCGGATGAGCTCGCCGCGCATGATTGCCTGCCCTATGGGCATTCGCGGCAGGTGCAGTGGCAGTTCCACAAAGGTGGCAAAACCCAGGCAATTCAGGTGACCGGGCGCATGCGTGCGAACAATGGCGAGTTGCTGCGGGGGGCTGCGATTGCTGGGATGGGGGTCACTTACCTGCCGACCTTTATCGTTGGGCAGGCGTTGGCGGAGGGGCAACTGGTGACGGTTCTGGATGAGTGGCGCCCGCCCGCGCTGCAGCTTTCGGCGGTGTACCCGCAGCACCGGCAGGTGGCGCGGCCGGTGCAGGGTTTTGTGAGCTTCCTGCGTGCGCGGCTGGCGCAGCTCTGACCGTCGGTACAGGCTATGCTTGCCCTATGAGTACACCCGTTCCTTTACGCCAACCTTGCCCCCCTGGCGCCTGCGTCTGCGGCCGCGAGCAATTGGCCGACCATCCGCAGGCCGCCCAGCGCATCCTCTTGCTGACCCGGCAGGAAGAAAAACGCCTGCTCGAACGCCTGGAAAACCTGAGGGACCTGGAAGACCTTCAACGTCTGCAGCAGCGCCTGTACGAAAACCTCGGCATCCGCGTGCACATCGCCCCCGGTTACAACGAGGTACGGACCATGCGCGGCATCGTCATCGAGCTGGACGAGCAACCCGGGCTGTGTCGCAAGACCCGGCAGTCTATCCCGGCGGCAATCCGGCGCGGGCTGGAGCGTAATCCGCAGGTTGCGTTCCGGTTGCTCGATACGCATGACCTGTTGCGTGATACCTGAGCGTTGATACCAGCACCGGTCGCTCCCACACAGGGGCGCGTCAGTTCCGTTAATTTTTACAACGCTTGCTACGTCTACTTGAAAGCCACCCTGCGCCAGGCGCGCAGCGGCATCATCATTTAAGGAGACAGGCAATGACTTCCGTTTTCGACCGCGACGATATCCAGTTCCAGGTAGTGGTCAACCACGAAGAGCAATACTCGATCTGGCCCGACTACAAAGCCATCCCCAACGGCTGGCGAGCCGTGGGCAAAAGCGGCCTGAAGAAGGACTGCCTGGCCTACATCGATGAAGTCTGGACCGACATGCGCCCGCTGAGCCTGCGCCAGAAAATGGCCGAAGCTGCCGCCCAGTGACCGTGCTGAACCTGCTGTGCCTGCCGTACTCCGGGGCCAGCGCCATGGTCTACAGCCGCTGGCGGCGCAAGCTGCCGGCCTGGTTGCAGGTGCGCCCGGTGGAATTGCCTGGGCGGGGGGCGCGCATGGCAGAGCCGCTGCACACCGACATGCAAGTGCTGGCTCGGCAACTGGCCAGCGAGCAGCGCCTGACGGCAAGCGCTTCTTATGCGCTGCTCGGTCACAGCCTGGGTGCGCTGCTGGCCTTCGAGCTGGCCCATGAGCTGCAGGCATTGGGCTGCCCGGCGCCGCTGGCCTTGTTCGCCTGCGGCACCGCGGCACCTACCCGGCGTGAGGACTACGACGGCAACAACTGGCGCGAGCCCAAGAGCGACGCCGAGCTGATCAGCGAGTTGCGCGCGCTGCAGGGCACGCCTGAGGAAGTGCTGGCCAACGCTGAGCTGATGAGCCTGACCTTGCCGACCTTGCGCGCCGATTTTCTGTTGTGCGGCACTTACACCTACCGGCAGCGACCGGCGTTGCAGTGCCCACTGCATGTGCTGGCTGGCGTGGAAGACCGGGCCAGCGATGAGCAACTGCGGGCATGGCGCAGTGAAACCCAAGGCGCGTTCTCGCTGCAGATGTTCCCAGGTGGCCATTTCTTCATCCATGAGCAGGAAGACCGTGTGCTCGCTGCGCTGACCGCGTCGCTGCAACCGCTTCGGCTGTCCGCCTGATTGACGTCACCGCTTGCCTGGGGGAGGCTAGGGTTTTTCCCAGGCAAGAGGCAGACAATGCTGATCGATCCACTCAAGGCCACGCTGCTGGTCGTCGACATCCAGGAAAAACTGATCGGTGCCATGAGCGACCCCGAAGGCACTCGGGCGCGGGCCCGCTGGTTGCTGGCGGCGACTGCCGAGCTGGCGCTGCCGACGGTGATTTCCGAGCAGTACCCCAAAGGCCTGGGCCATACCCTGGCCGAACTGCTGGCCGCAGCGCCGGCAGCTGAAGTGGTGGAAAAAAGTCACTTTTCCTGTGTGGCTGCCGAGTGCCTGCCGGCCAGTTTGATGGCGCGCGAGCAGGTGATCGTCTGCGGCATGGAAACCCATGTTTGTGTGCTGCAGACCGTGCTCGGCCTGCTGGCGCTGGGCAAGCAAGTATTCGTGGTTGAGGATGCCTGCGACAGCCGCACCCCGGCCAGCAAGGCCGCAGGCCTGGCGCGCATGCGTGCCGCCGGCGCGCAGGTAGTGACCCGCGAGATGGTGCTGTTCGAATTGATGGGCAGTGCCGGGCACCCGCAGTTCCGCCACATCAGCAAAACCTATCTGGTCGGTGAACAGCCCTGAACGGCCGGTTACTGGCCATTTCGATGATGGCCCTGGCGCTGTTGCAAGGCTGTGCCGGGCGCCGGGAAGACGCGCCCGAAGCGGACCCGGCCAAAATCCGTGCGCAGCTCCTGCGGCTGTTGCCCGCCCAGGTCAAGGACCGCGAGGGTTGGGCCAACGATATCCAGGCAGCCTTCGAAGCCCAGCGCATAGCGCCCAGTAAAAGTAACCTGTGCGCAGTGCTGGCGGTGACCGAACAGGAGTCGACCTTCACTGCGGACCCGCAGGTGCCCAACCTTGGGCGTATCGCCCGCCAGGAAATCGACCGCCGCGCTGCGCGCCTGCATATTCCCAAATTGCTGGTCGACGGTGCGCTGAAGACGCCGTCGGGCAACGGCAAGAGCTACCAGCAGCGGTTGCAGACGGTGCGCAGCGAAAAGCAGTTGAGCGAACTGTATGACGAAGTCGTTGCTCGCGTGCCGCTGGGCAAGACCTTGCTGGGCGGGCTGAATCCGGTGCACACCGGCGGGCCGATGCAAGTCAGCATCGATTTTGCCGAAAAGCATGCGAGGGATTACCCCTACAGCCATGAAGGCACGATTCGCCAGGAAGTGTTCAGCCGGCGTGGCGGCATGTACTTCGGTATTGCCCACCTGTTGGGCTACCCGGCCAACTACGAGCGCCAGCTTTACCGTTTCGCCGATTTCAACGCGGGCTGGTACGCCAGCCGCAATGCGGCATTCCAGGCGGCATTGAGCAAGGTCACGGGGGTGAAGCTGTCACTGGACGGCGACCTGGTGGCGCCGGGGGCGATCATGCCGGGGACGACTGAACTGGCCGCGCGCAAGTTGGGGGTGAAGCTGGGGCTGCGTAACCCGCAGGTCCGAAGCCAGCTGGAGGAGGCCGACAGCCTGGCGTTCGAGGACAGCAAGCTGTACAGCGGGGTGTTCGCCCTGGCGGATGCCAAAGCCGGCAAGCCGGTGCCCCGCGCAGTGTTGCCGGGCATCGAGCTGAAGAGCCCGAAGATTACCCGCAAGCTGACCACGGCCTGGTTTGCCGGGCGGGTGGATGAGCGCTATCAGCGGTGCATGAAGCGTTAGCCTGGCAGCAACCGCGATCCTTGAGCGGGTTTACCCGCGAATACGGTGGTGGCGGCAACGGTGATCGGCGGGTGGAAATTGGCCAGCAGGGCCGGCCTCTTCGCGGTTAAACCCGCTTCTACACGACGGCCTGCGCTCAACCACTGACGCGTGTCCAATGTAGGAGCGGGCTTGCCCGCGAATACGGTGGTGGCAGCAACGGCGAACGGCGGGTGGAACTTGGCCAGCAGGCTCGGCCCTTTCTCGGGTGAACCCGCGCCTACGACGGCCCGTGCCATCCACCGCGCGGGCTTGTCCGATCAGCGCCCGCCCAATGCGCCAACCACTTGGTCAACGCTGGCTTTGAGCCCCGCAATCGCATCTTCAGGGTCACTCTCCACCACCACCAGCTTGGCCCCGGCCGCCTTGATCACCTCGGCCACTGCCGCGTCCGGCTGACGATGGTCCAGCACCAGCGCCACGTCCTGCGCCTTCAGGTTCTCTCCCAGCGCCTTGAGGGCGGCCGCATCCCATTCGGCCGGCAGTGGCTGCTCGACCGCATCCAGGTTCAACCCGTTGACCAGATATCCCAGCCTCTCCGACAGGCTCACCACCGTCAGGTTGTCGACTTTGGCCAGCCGCGTCTGGCTGCTGGCCGAAAGCTCCAGCAATTGGCGCTTGAGCCCTGCCAGGTTGCCCTGGATCTTTGCCTTGTCGTCCGGCGCCAGGCGCTCCAGGTCATTGGCCACCACGTCGGCCATGCGTCCGAGGTTGGTCGGGTTGAGCCAGGGGTAAGCACCATAGGCATCGTCACCGTTCACCGCAATGCCCGGCAGTGCGCCATCCACCGGTCGCGCGGCATCGATCTCGACAATGCGGATATTGCTGCGTCGGGCCATCGGGTACAGCGGGTCGTCACGCCAGATCGAACGCACCCCGATCACCGCATCTGCCTGCTGGGCGGCCTTGTGCAGGCCTGCGCCACCACGCCCGCTGAAATACGACGGTTGGCGGCTGGCAGGCAGGTTGGCCGGTGCTGCCTGCTGAAGCTGCACCGCAGTGCCGTCGAGCAGGGCGCTGGCCAGGCTGTGGGTGACGGGCAGGGTCGTCAGCACTTGCGTGGCGAAAGACAGGGACGGCAGGCCGGCCAGTACCAGCGCCAGGGTCAGGTGTTTGAAGTTCATGCCGGGTTTCCTTGCAGGCGGGGAACGAGGGCGCGGGCCAGGGCGGCCAGGGCAAAGCAGATGCCGGCGACCAGGATGATCGCGGCCCCTGACGGCACCGGCAGGTCGAAAACGATCGGCAGCAAAATACCGAGCAGGGTACTGATGGTGGCAATCAGCACCGACAGGAAGAAAAAGCCCTTGAGCGACTGGCTGACCAGGCGAGCGGCGGCAGCGGGGATGACCAGCAGCGCACCGACCAGGATGGCCCCGATCACCTTCACCGCAGCCACGGTCACCAACGTCACCAGCACCACGAACAGATAGTCCAGGGTCTTCACCGCTACCCCGCGTACAGCCGCCAGCTGCGGGTTGAAACTGGCCAGCATGATGCGGTTGTACAGCGGCAGCGCCAAGGCCAGCACCAGCGCCGCGACGATGCCCAGCACGAGCAAGTCCTGGGCGCTAACGGTCAGCACCGAGCCGAACAGCACGTTCTCGAGGATGTGCACGTTGATCTTGCCTGCCAGCATCAGCAGCAGGCTGGCGCCCAGCGCCAGCGACACCGACAGGAACACGCCAATCAGTGTGTCCGGCGACAGCCCGGTACGGTTGCGCAGGAAGTTGAGTAGGATGCCGAACAGCAGGCAGTAGCCGAACAGGCTGCCGTAAGGGCCGGTATAGGGCTCACCCAGCAGGATACCGATGGCCACGCCGGTCAGCGCCGCATGGCCGACCGCTTCGGAGAAGAACGCAAAGCGCTTGACCACCACCAAGGTGCCCAGGCCACCCAGCACCGGGCCGATCATCAGGCCGGCCAACAGGGCGTTGACCACGAAGCCGTAGGCCAGCGCCTCGGGCAGATAGCCGGCAGTGGCCCAGTCCTGGACCGTTTGGCGAAAGATTTCAAAACTCATCAGGCAAGGCTCTCGCTACGCGGGTGAACGGAGAACAGGCCGAGCAGGCGCTCCGGAGTCAGGGCCTGGGCAGGCGGCGCATCGAACAGCACCTGGCGGTTAAGGCCTGTTACCCGGTCCGCCAGACGCAACACGGCTTCCAGGTCATGCTCGATCCACAGAACGGTAGTGCCGGCCTGGCGCCAGCCCTGCAATAACTGTTCGAACACCTGGATTCCGGCTTCATCGAGGGCCGACATCGGTTCGTCCAGCACCAGCAACTGCGGCTCGGGGATCAGGCCTTGGGCCAGCAGCACGCGCTGGCGCTCACCGCCGGACAATGCACCCATGCGCCGCGTGCGCTTGTCGAGCATGCCAACCTGAACCAAGGCTGCATCAATGGCTGGCTTCACGCGCCGCGACAGGCCGAGGAAGGCCGGGCGGCGCTGGCACATGGCGGCCATGAAGTCGTCCACGGTCATTGGCAGGCCGCGGTCGAACTCCAGTGCCTGCGGCACGTAGCCAATCACTTCGCGCTCACCAGGCCAATGCAAGGTCAACTGGCCCTGGTGTGGCATCTGCCCGAGCAGGGTCTTGATCAACGAGCTCTTGCCGCCGCCGTTGGGGCCGACGATGGCGTGCACGCTGCCTGCTGCCACGCTGAAACTGACCTGTTCGAGGATACGCGTGCGCCCCAAGGTCAGGTCGATGCCAGTGAACTCGATGCGCGGTCCGCAGGCTGTCGCCAGGTTGGCGGCAGCGGTCATGCTCGGTTCTCCTGAATGGCGCGGACCACCGTGTCGAGGTTGCACTTCATTTCCACCTCGTACTTGTCCTTGGTGTACTCGCCGTAGGAGATATGCGTCAACGGATACAGGCGCACACCGGACTCACGCTGAATGGTTTCGACATAGGCCGACGGGAAGTCCATTTCCGAGAAGATCACCCGCACATCCAGCGCCTTGAGCTGGTCGATGGTCTTTTTCAGCTGCGCCGGGCTGGGCTCGATGCCATGGGCCGGCTCGACGACAGCGGTCACCTCCAGGCCGAAATCGCGCACCAGGTAGTCATAGGCGGCATGGATGGTAGCGACCCGGAACGTTGCGCCAGGGGCTTCGGTGACCTTGGCCAGGGCCTCGGCACGCAGGGCGCGCAGGCGCTTGGCGTAGGCACGGGCGTTCTGCGTGTACAGCTTGGCGTTGTCCGGGTCGAGTTTGCCCAGTTCACGGGCGATGTTGTTCACCTGGGCGATGGTGGTGCTGATCGACAGAAAGGTGTGCGGGTTGACCACCTTGCCGGCACCGCGCGCGGCAATGCCGGTGGCCGCTAGCAGCGGCACGTTCTGATTGGCTTCGATAGTGGCAATGTCGGGTTTTTCGCTGGTAGCGATCATGCGGTCTGCGAAATCGTCATGGCCAACACCGTTGAGCACCACCACGTCCAGCGTGCCGATGCGCTTGATGTCCTCGGCCCGCGGCTCGTAGGCGTGCGGGTTGAAGCCCGCCGGAATCAGGGGAACCACCTCGGCCTTGTCGCCGACAATATTGCTCACGTAGCTGTAGTAGGGGTGCAGGGTGATGCCGATTCGCAGCGGCTTGCTGTTATCGGCCAGGGCCATTGCCGGCAGGGCAAGGGACAGGAGCAGGGCGAGG
Source organism: Pseudomonas sp. GLN_2 (assembly GCF_043106005.1). Lineage (NCBI taxonomy): Bacteria > Pseudomonadati > Pseudomonadota > Gammaproteobacteria > Pseudomonadales > Pseudomonadaceae > Pseudomonas > Pseudomonas sp. GLN_2. Next base: position 22,010 of record NZ_JBICMC010000064.1, read on the forward strand.
GCGGAGCGAAACATGGGCGGGTCCTTGGGTTCAGTGACGGTGTTCGCGGGTGACCCCGGCGTCGTAGTGGCTGACCACTTGTTGCCAGCCAGCCGCGATCAGAGCGGCCTGGCCGAGGTCGTCCGGGATCACGGCGGCGCTGTCGCGGCGCAGCCAGATATCGGCTTGGCCTGTGCTGTCGGGGGGCAGGATCAGCAGCAGGCTGCCGGCCACTTCCGGGGCCTGGCTGCGGCCAAGGTAGGCGCCGGGTTCCAGCCATGACCATTGGTGGCCGCCACGGCTTTGGCTGCCGGCATCCACCACGAACGGCGGCAGGCCTTCTTCGGCCAGGGCCTTTACGCTGGGCGTGACGGCGTTTTCTTCGCGCAGGAGCTGGATCTCGTCGAAGGCTACCCGCAGGTCGGTGTAAAGGCCTTGCTCGGCGGCGGTGAGGTCACGGCGGGCGTCGATCTGGTGGCTGGCGATGGCCTGTTCGTCCTCGCGCTCACCGCGCAGCAGCACCACGCTGGCGGCGAGCACCACGATCAGCAAGCTTGCTAGCAGCACGTACAGGGTTTCGTGCCCGGCACCGGCCGGGCGAATGACGTGGGCGCGGCTCATGGCTGGGCGATATCGGCGTAGTCCACTTCCACCACGTGCCCGGGGCCAGCATCGAACAGCACGTAGAATTCGCCGTCCGGGCGTTTGAAGGTCAGCGTCGAGTCGTCGCCAAGCTTGCCGCCGACCAGCACCTGTTCGTCATAACCAATCACGTCCAGGGTCACTCCGGGGGCACCGCTGCCGTCCGAGAAACCGCCGGTGCACTTGACCTGACCGCTGGCCAGTTCTTCGCATTCGCACATCGGGTTGTGCGCCAGCGCAGGGCCGGCGACCAGTATCAGCAAGGGCAGCGCCAGGGTGCGCATCCGGTGATTCATTTGTTTTCTCCTTGTTTCTCGAGCCATGCCACAGTGGCTGGCGATGCCTTGGCCAGGGGGATCGACGCCTGGTGCATGCTGCCGTCCCAGCCTTCCAGGGTGATCCAGATGTGCGCGTCGGGTTTGGTACGCGGCGGAATCGGCAACGAGGTGCCCATGTTGTAAGGTGCACCGAAGAAAATGGTGCCGGCGGCGCGCAGGCTTCTTGGCTTGCCGATGCGCAGGTAGGCTGCCTTGACGTTTTTTATGCAGGCCTTGCACAGCGATGCATTGAACGATTTGAAGTAACCGGCGGGGCCGTCGGCGCGTGGCGCCTCGTCACGCAGTTCAGCAAGGTCGAGGCTGTAAGGGCCGACCTGGATGTCACTGATCACGTTGGCGCCAAGGCCGGCGTCGCCGCGGAACAGCCTGGCGTCGGCGAAGTACTTGGGCATGAAGCCCAGCGGGATCAGGATCAGCAGGATGTTCAGGTGAAAACGCCACTTCAGCCAAAGCTGCTTCAGCGGGCTGGCGGGCACGGCCTGGGCCTGGCTCATGAATGGATCTCCACGGTGGTTTCACTGTGTACTGCACGCGGAGCGCGCTCGCTGCGCTTGAGGGCCGCGGCGGTGGCCTGGGCGGTGCGCTTGGTCCAGATCAGCAGGCCGCTGAGCACCATCAGGGTGAGGATCAGGCCGAAGAAGAACCACACCAGCTTGATCGGCAAACCGCCAAAGTCGCCGGTGTGCAGCGGGCGCATGGACTCGGTGACGAACTCCAGGGCCGAACGGTCGCTGATCAGGAACTGGCTGTCGACATTGCGTGTGTACGGATTTACCGACGCACTCTGGAACATCAACGGGTACCAGCCCGGGCCAGACAGCATGACGTGGCTGTAGGCAGTGGCGGGGAGCGAGATGGAGGTCACTTCCAGCCCCGGGATCGCCAGCCCGGCAAGGCGTGCCGCCTCATCCAGGTCGATGCGCGAGGCGGGGCTGCCATCTGGCGTTTGTGGCACTTCCTCACGGGCGATCACCGGCACGATGGGCTGGCTGGAAAGGGTGATGTGGTTGTCGGACAGGATCGCCTGGATCAGGAACCAGGTGCCGGTGACGGAAATGACTGCAATGAACCAGATTGACCACACCCCGGACAGACGGTGCAGGTCACCCCAGAAAATTCGCGAACCATGGCCGGTACGCACGGGTTTGAAAAAGCCTCTCCAGAACTTCTTGTAAACCACCAGGCCGGTGACCAGCGAGGCGAGCATCGGCAGGCCGAGCAGCGAGACCAGGTACCAGCCCCAGCTGAAACCGTTGGTGAACGGCACCAGCCACCAGCCGTGCAGGGCGCGGGTGAAGGCTTCGAAGTTGAAGTCCGGGGTCTTGCCCTGAATGGTTCCGGTGTAGGGGTTTACATACAGCGTCGGGCTGGTGCCGTCAGGCAGTGTGACATTGGCTTTCACCGCGAAGTGCGAACCATCTGGCTGGCTCAGGCGTTCCACCACCATGTCCGGCTCGGCCTTGTTCAAGGCCTCCAGTACCTGCTGAAAGCTCATGCGCTCGGCGTCCGCGTCTGGCTTGTTGGCGCGCACAGCCGGATCGGCGAGCCAGACGATTTCCTGGCTGACCACGGCGAGCATGCCGGTGAAGCAGACGATCAGGACAAAGAACCAGATCGGCAAGGCGAGCCAGCTGTGGACCAGGAACCACAGCTTGGATTTGGATTTTTTCGGTGTTTGGGCCATCAGACGGTCTTCTGCTATGGGTGGTCGAGCGTGTGCCAACCAAAGAGTGCTGTACTGATAAGGACGAATGAGAATCGAAAACCTGCAGGTTAAAATGAAAGCAAATGTTTCAAAGCACAAACACCGGACTGCGCACGAGGCACCAGTCCGGCCTTGATGGCTGGTTGTAGAGAGGGGTCAGGCGCGGGTCAGTGCCACGGCTGCTTGGGGCTTTTCCTGCAACTGCTCCAGGTCCTGGTACAGCGCTCGGCCAATTTCCGCAGCGCGTGCCGGCAGGACCGAAAGCAGGGTGTCACTCAGGCCGTGGCTGTTTTCGCAGAAGCCCTGCAGGTACACCGAGGCTTGCAGGTCCGGGCTGGCCAGTACGCGGTAGTTGCGGTCGACGCTGAAGTCCTCCAGGTAATCGGCCAGCGGCGCGAGCAATTCGCGGTGCGAGCGGCGCTCGTAACCGGTGGCAAGGATAACGGCATCGTAGCGGTGGGTTTGCTGCTGGCCGGTGGCGAGGTCGCGCAGGGTCAGTTCCAGGCCTTCGCGGGTGGCCACCACCGCTTCCACCTGGCGCCGGCACAGCACATTGTGGCGGTGCTGATGGGCAACCTTCTGCCGATAGAGGATGCCGTAGATGCGCTCGATCAGGTTGAGGTCGACGACCGAGTAGTTGGTGTTGTGGTATTCGCCCAGCAGTTTGCTGCGCTGTTCGGCCGGTTCGTTGTAGACCAGGTCGGTATAGTCGGGCGAGAAAATCTCGTTGACGAAGGGGCTGTCGTCGGCGGGCTTGAGGGCCGAGCCGCGCAGAATCATGTCGACCTTGACTGACGGGTAGCTGTCGTTGAGGTCGATGAACGCCTCGGCGGCGCTCTGGCCTGAGCCGATCACGGCAATGCGCATGGGTTTGCCAGCCGTGCACGGCAGTTTGGTCAGGCTGCTCAGGTACTGCGAGTGGTGGAAGACTCGCGGGTCGTCCTTGAAGGCGCCGAAGTTTTCCGGGATTTTCGGCGTGCCACCGCTGCCCACCACCACTGAGCGGGTGGCGCGGCTGTATTCGCGGCCTTGTTTGTCACGCGTGATCACGCACAGGTGTTGGACCCGGCCTGCATGCATGTGCGGTTCGATGCGCAACACTTCCTGCCCATACACCGCCTGGGAGGCGAAATGCTCGGCGGCCCAGCGCAGGTAGTCGTTGTACTCCAGGCGGCAGGGGTAAAAGGTGCCGAGGTTGATGAAGTCGGCCAGGCGCTGCTTCTGGTGCAGGTAGTTGACGAAGCTGTAAGGGCTGGTTGGGGTACGCAGCGACACCAGGTCCTTGAGGAACGAGATCTGCAACTCACTCTGGGTAGCCAAGGTCTCGCCGTGCCAGTGGTAGTCTTGCTGCTTGTCGATGAACAGTGCGTCGAGTGCATGGCCCCGGGATTCGGCGAGCTCTTCCAGGGCGATGGCCAAGGCCAGGTTGGAGGGGCCGAAGCCCACGCCGATCATGTCTTTGATGGTTTCCTGCTGTGAAGACTGGCTCATGGCTGCGATTCCCTGAATGGTCGAATATGGACGCCCGCCGGGGCTCCGGCTCCTGCGCAAGTACATGAGTTGGAACGAGCCAGCCGAGGGGGAATTTAAGCGGGCTAAAGAACAGCGTGAGGCGGCCGATGTGTTGGTTACGGCAAGGACCCATCTTTCAGGCAGGGAATCAACATGAGCGGTATCACGGCAAGCAACCTGATGATCAATGGTGTTTCAGCGCAGACGCTGAGCGCGAACGCAGCAACCGAGCGTGAGCAGGCGAAACAGGCCGGTGAGGCGGTGGGGCCCTTGAGCATCAGCAGTGACAGCATGAAAGTGTCGGCGGGTAGCCCGGCGCAATCCACCGACACAGAAGGCAGTGGCGAGTCGGAGGCTGTGAGCGAGCTGCGTCAATTGATCAAGGATCTGCAGAAGCAATTGGCAGAGGATCAGAAACAGTTGGCTGCATTGCAGAACAGCAAGATGGACGAGGCTGCGAAAGCAGCAGCGGTTGGTGCCAAGCAGGCGAGCATTGCTACCCTCAATGGGCAGATCATGGCGGCCACGGCGCAGTTGCTGGAACTGTTGCAGCAAGAGGGCGGCAGCAGTGCGGGCGGGATGGTCAGCGCTACGGCCTGACTGGACATGCACAGGCCGCTGTAGGAGCGGGTTTACCCGCAAATGGGCCGGCCCTGCTGGCCAGTTTCCACCTGCCGTTCACCGTCGCCGCCGCGACCGTATTCGCGGGTAAACCCGCTCCTATGTATGGACTCGCCCACACTGTCTAGCTGCTTTTTTGAACATAGGAACCCGGTTGCATCTATGTATCAGGCCTGTTCGAGGA
>NZ_JBICMC010000065.1:0-67587 GCF_043106005.1 Pseudomonas sp. GLN_2
GCCGGCACAGCCGCCTTGCAATCAGCTCAATGCCGCGGCTCCAGGTCCCCCGAATACAGCTCATCTTCGGACCCTTCCGACCCCGCAATCTTGTGCTCCTCGGCTGCCCAGGCGCCCAGGTCGATCAGCTTGCAACGGTCCGAACAAAACGGTCGGAACGCGTTTTTTTCGCTCCATTCCACAGGCGCGCCGCAAGTTGGGCAATCGACGGTCAATGGCTGGCTCATGGCTGGCCTCCTTTCAAAGTCAGGTAAAAGTGGTGCAGGCGGTCAATCTGCTCATGCAGCGCGGCCAGGCCGCCGTCGTTGACCACTACATCATCGGCATGGCGCAGGCGATCCTCACGGGCCAACTGCGCCTGCAAAATGGCCTGCACGTGCTCGGCACTGGTGTTGTCCCGCGCCAGGGTACGGGCTATTTGCAGGTCCTGCGGCGCATCGATCACCAGCACACGTTGGGTCTTATGGTGCTGGCCCGATTCGATCAGCAGCGGCGACACATAGACCGCATAAGGCGACTGCGCCTTGGCCAGATAGCTGAAAATCTCCTGACCGATCAGCGGGTGCAGCAGTTGCTCCAGCCACTTGCGTTGCGCCGGGTCGGCGAAAATCAGCTGGCGCAGGGCGGCGCGATCGAGCTGGCCGTCGCCCTGCAGCACGCTCGGGCCGAAGCGCTCGACGATGCTGGCCAGGGCCGGGCGACCAGGTTCGACAACCCAGCGCGCCGCCTGGTCGGCATCGACCAGGTGCACGCCAAGCTCGACAAAGCGCTCGGCAGCGGCGCTTTTGCCGCTACCAATGCCGCCGGTCAGGCCGAGAATCCAGGGGGTAAAGGCCGCAGTGGTCATCAGTATCCAAGCAGTTGCATGTATGAGGCGTATATTTCATCACCCCAGAGCACGGCAATCCACCCCGCAATTGCCAGATAAGGGCCAAACGGGATAGCCGTGCCCAAGGCATGCCGGCGAAAACGCAGCAGGCACAGGCCAACAAGCGCCCCGACCACCGACGACAACAGCAGCGTCAACGGCAGCACCTGCCAACCACCCCATGCCCCGATCAGCGCCATCAGCTTGAAATCGCCATAGCCCATGCCTTCCTTGCCGGTGACCAGTCTGAACACCCAGTACACCGTCCACAGGCTGAGGTACCCGGCCACTGCGCCCCACAGTGCGTCGGCCAGGGCCACATGGATACCAAAGGCATTGACGATCAGCCCTAGCCACATGGTCGGCAGCACCAGCACATCCGGCAGCAACTGGTGGTCCGCATCGATCAGGCTCAGCGCCAGCAGGCACCAGGTCAGCGGCAGAGCCACCAACGCCTCTACCGAAGCGCCGAAGCGCCAGGCCACTACCAGCGACAGCAGCGCGCTGGCCACTTCCACTACCGGGTAACGCAGGCTGATGCGGTTTTTGCAGGACGAACAGCGCCCGCCCAAGGCCAGGTAGCTGATGACTGGAATGTTCTCCCACGCACGAATCCGGTGCGCGCAGTGTGGGCACCGGGAGGCGGGCAGGCACAGGTCGAAACGCGGGTGCTGCGTGGTCGGCAGCCCCAATACCTCTTGCGCCTCACGCTGCCATTGCCGCTCCAGCATGATCGGCAGGCGATACACCAGCACGTTGATAAAGCTGCCCACCAGCAGGCCGAGCACCGTGGCAAGGGTGAGGAGATACGCTGGCTGTTCAGCCAGCAAAGCCCATAAAGTCATGTTCAGATCAAACTACCCAACTGGAAGATCGGCAGGTACATCGCCACCACCAGGCCACCCACCAGCAAGCCCAGGATCAGCACGATGGCCGGCTCCAGCAGGCTGGTCAACTGGTCCAGCGCCTGGCTGACCTGTTCCTCGTAATGGCTGGCGGCTTTTTCCAGCATCTGGTCCAGCGTGCCGCTGGATTCACCGATGGCCGTCAACTGCACCAGCAAGGGGGGGAACAGCGGTTCACCGGCCATCGCCTGGTTCAGCCCTTGCCCATTGGCCATGCCTTGGCGCAGCCGCAACACCGCCTGTTCGTGCAGGTCGCCACCCGTTACCCGCGCCACCGTCCCCAGCGCATCCAGCAGCGGCACCCCGGCGCCGTAGGACGTTGCCAGGCTGCGCGCAAACCGCGCCAGCGCGGCCTGCCCCAGCAACTTGCCAAACACGGGCAAGCCCAGCACCCGCCGAGATATCCACAGGCGCGCTGGCGCGTGCTGCCGGTAAAGCTGGCGCACGGCAACACCCAGCACCACGCCCATCACCAGCAGCAGCGGCGCAAACCGGCTCAGCCCTGTGGACAAATTGATCACCCATTGGGTAAATGCCGGCAACGCCGCGCCCATGCCCGAGAACATGCTCTCGAATTTAGGAATCACCTCCAGCAACAAGATTGCCGACACCCCCAGCCCGGTCAGCAACAGCAGCAGCGGGTAGATCATTGCCTTGCGCACCTTCTTGTGCAGCACCCGACGCTGCTCCAGCATGCCGGCCAGCTGCTCCAGCTGCCGGTCGAGCGTACCGGACTGCTCGCCCACCCGTACCAGGTTGCAATACAGCGCATCGAACCATGCCGGGTGACGCTGCAACGCATCCGCCAACCCCAGGCCCGAGGCCACATCCTGTTTCAATCTTTCCAGCAACGCCGCCTGCGCCGCATCGCAACCACTGCGGCCCATCACCTCGAACGCTTGCAGCAGCGGCACGCCGGCCTTGAGCAACGTCGCCAACTGCCGGCTGAACCCCGCCGGGTCTGCCTTTTCGCGCCGCTTTGGCAAGCTGAACGCCAGCCCGCTGGCCGGCCGCAAACTCGCCACCGTGATGCCCTGGCGAATCAGCCCGGCGCGCACATAAGCCGGGCTGCGCCCGGGGGTTTGACCGCTGACCGGCGTGCCATTGGCGTCGGTGCCGTGCCAGCGGTAGAGAAGTGAAGATGAAGTCATGCAAAGGTCCTTGTTCTGCCCTGGCGACAAGCCTGGAAACAGCTTGCCGCGTCCATGCAAGGGCACGCGTCCGTGATGCTCACTAGAGTAGTTCAGCGAAGATGACGCCCGTGCGGGCAGGGGTGACAAAAGGTGTCTGTTCAGGCCTACTGCGCCGCTGCCGGTTGGGGCGCAACTGACCTCAATGTGTAAGCGAATCAAAAAGGAACTACGTTCATGAAAGGGCAACGCGGTATCACCCTGATCGAACTGATGATCGTCGTCGCGATCATCGGCATTCTGGCGACCATCGCCTTACCGATGTACACCAACCACCAGGCACGCTCCAAGGCCGCGGCCGGGTTGCTGGAGATCAGCGCGCTGAAGACGGCGATGGATCTGCGGCTGAACGATGGGAAGGATGTAGCGGATGTAGCCGCCCTGGGTGGCCAGCCGGCGACTGCGCATTGTGCGATCACGGCGAGCGGCAAGGCCGCGGATGGTAGCGGCAGCATTGTCTGCACCCTGGTGGATGCGCCGGCCAACGTGCTGGGCAAGGCCCTGACCCTGACGCGTTCGGCCAGCGGCTGGGCGTGCACGACCGACATCGAGGAAGACCTGGCGCCCAAAGGGTGCAAGGGGGCTTGAGGGCAGGGCAATAAACCAGCGGAAACAGGGGTTTGCGTTACGGGTGTGAGCAGTGGTACGTTGCGCTACACGCCGGTGTAGCTCAGTCGGTAGAGCAGCGCACTCGTAACGCGAAGGTCGCAGGTTCGATTCCTGTCTCCGGCACCAGAATCAGTTGGCCTATGGCGATTTCTCGCTACCTGGCACCAATAGAAGCCCGCCTTGTGCGGGCTTTTTTGTTCCCGCTTTTTTCCCCACGGATTTGCGTGTTTTTGACTTTATGGTTCGCAGTTTTCCACTTAGGGTTGCACGTATTTTTAGATAGTGGTTAGCTGTCGATCAGGTTTTGGCCAGTGTTTACGGGGTGAGAACCGAAATTTTTCTAGATAATGATTTTCCCGTTTAGAGATAATTTTGAGATGCCCCAGTTTTCTCACCACGACTTGCAAGCTACTGACCCCGTCCCTCGACTCGCCGCTGGTTGACGTTCTGGCCGAGCTCGAATTTCTGCGCAGGCTGAGGCTGGAACACTGAGTTCAACCTCTTTCGTGTTTATCCGATTCCTGTCTCCGCGCCAGACAATTTGGCCGATGGTGATTTTTTGCTATCGGGCCATCAATGTAAGCCCGCTAAGTGCGGGCTTTCTTATGCCTGTCTTTTCTCATCAGGCCTGCAAACCTCGGACTTAGCCGTTCCCCCCTGTAGGAGCGGGTTTACCCGCGAACACGGGCGAAGCCCGTGCCATCCACCACCTACCCAACGCAATCAAACATAGTCCTATAACCCAAAGGCCGAGTCACATGCAGTTCCTGCTTCCCAGGCGTAGCGACGACCTCTAGCACCCACCGGCGCGCTGTGAATGCATAATCGGTAGTGTGGTGCCGGTTTTGCCCGTGCTTAAGCTTTTAATCGGCAAAATATTGCCGGTTCCTTTCGTGCGCACTAATTTAATCGGCATTCAAATGCGGATTAATGGTATAGCGATGCCGCTCCGACTCACGATCCAGGCTTTCTCCGATGGTGCATGGCGCGAGGCAGCGACACTCACGGTTGTGAACCCCGAGCGTGTTGCTGATGGAAGCTGCCTTGTCGCCTACGACGACTACATCATCGAGATCTGCTGAACCGCATTCTAGGGAACACCGATAACCACGGTCGCAACACCTCCATCATGCGTGTGGGTGGTAGGTTTCGTTTGGCGCCAATCTATGACCTCGCGCCAACGATCCTGGATGAAGAGGGCATCACACGGACGACGAAGTGGGCGGCGGAGCGCAAGCGGTCTTCTAATTGGCGCGACAACTGCGCTGAGCTTGTTGGTTACACTGATCCCGATGTCCTGCTGCAATGGTTGATGCATGCGGCTGAGGCATTCAGGGCGTTGCCCGATCTGTTGACCGATGCGCCTGAATCGATGCGCAATGCAGCCTCTCTACCTGTGAATAACCTGAATAAACGACTCGTGGAGTGGTGACTGCTATGAAAAAACTACAGCCTGAAGAGCGCGCTCAGCTCGTAGAGGATATCGTCAAGCGCAACGCGGCGGGGCTCGATCCAATCGGGACATCCATCCGCCGTCTGCGGCTCGAAGTCACAGGGCTTGATCAAAAGACCTTCGCGGCCATGTGCAAGATGTCCACGAAAAGCCTGTACGAACTGGAAAGCGGGAAGTCGAATCCGAAGCTCAGCACTTTGGAGGGCGTGCTGCGTCTCTTTGGCGTGCGGATGGGTATGGTGATGACTGCCAAAGATAATCCCACTGCAACGCTCGTCGGCAACACTGTCGGCCAGTTGAAGGCTGGTGGGACAATCGCGGTGGGCGCGCCGCTGGCCAGTTCCTGCGTGGTGGCCGGACCGAAACGAGGGAAAAGCCCTCCGGCAGCCAAAGCGAAGAAGGCAGTGTCGAGGCCGGCATAGTCACGGGCACGGAAAAGCAGTCAGGAACAGTGAGATTGATGTGGTATGCAAATAAAGTCTCATCCCATTTTCCTCTAATTGGTTGCGGTATTAAATCTGGTTGCTCGCAGTAGTTCCAACCACGACGGCTTCATGCTTGTAACGATCATGGGTGCTTGCGCACCAAACAGACCGTATCTCGCTGCCCAGCAGCAACCTATCCGCTTGGCCGACTTTTGCGCCAACCTGTGCCCGTGTCTTTCTGTGGAAAGAGACGGGCACTTCTACCACTGCTGCTGCCCTGATCGCACATGGCTTTGCGGCATTTCCCCTCGTGACAATCGGCGTGACAAGCGCCGATGTCACCAGCAACAGCCATTTAGATGATGGTGCCGCAGACCACGGAATGGACTGCACCTGACTGACAGTCAGGCATGCCCCAGTCATCGCATTGCTGCGTTCACCCGGCCCAGGATCTTCAGGCGCTGGTTTAGTCAGCCAGCACTGCCTCCACCCGCCCACCGGCAACGGTGTTAAGGAGGCCAGATCATGAGATGCCCTTGCTCCCGGACCAGGCTGTGTGAAAACTCGCGGAATGCGTTGAAGGTCGTGGCTATCTAGGGGCGCTTGCAAAACTGGCAGGAAATTGCCTGGATTAGCTTAGTTGGCCTCGCAAGGGTGCATCTGGCCGGTATGAGTCCTTCGTGGAGACTTTGGGGCCCCTAACTGGCGGCTCAGTAGGCCATTTCACCTTTTGAGCGCTTCGAGCAGCCCCCTGATGCCCAAGATGCTCATCATTCGCTTGAGGTTGTAAGCGAGCACATGGAGGCTCATTTCAATACTGACCCTTGGCAGGGTCCTGGTCAGGAAGTGGGTCGCCCCCATCCAGTACTTGAGCGTTCCAAATGGATGCTCAACGGTTTGACGGCGCACCTTCATTTTCCCAGGATCGTGCTCCAGTTGAACCTGCATCGAGTCGAGGGTCGCTTCATGTTCCCAGCGTTTCAACCGCCGCTCCTTGCCCGTCGTATATTGCTTGTGCATTGCGCAGGATTGGCAGCCCGAGAACCAATAAACATGCATCAGCATCCCGTCTTCCCAAGTTGAGTAACGCTTGGTCAGTAATTGCTCCGCAGGGCATCGATACTCATCCGATGCCGAGACGTACAGGAAATCTTGCTTGCCAAATCGACCTTCGGCTTTGCTGCTAGAGGTCAGTGGTTTAGGTACGAAGGGCGAGATTCCAGCTTGCTCACATGCAACGATTTCCGTGCCTGTGTAGTAGCCCCGGTCGGCAACGACATTCAGCGATTCAGTACCGATTTGGTCACGCGCTTGCTTCGCCATGTTGCTCAACTGGCCGCGATCATGACCGACATTCCTCACCTCATGTGCAACGATCAGATGGTGCTGATCGTCAACGGCCGTCTGCACGTTATAGCCAACGGTGCCACTGCCCCGACCACCAACTGACATGGAGCGAGCATCGGGATCTGTGAGAGAAATTTGTTTGTCTGGGGTTTGAAGTAGCTGCGTTTCAATGTCTTTGAGCTTCTGCATCTGCTGTTTCAGCGTTTCGATCTTCTCTTTCAGTCGCTCGGCCTTGGCCACAGCTACCTCCGGCATTGCCCGGTCCGCCGAATCCATCGCTGTCAGATAGCGCTCAATGCTCTGCTCGACTTGCTGCATACGGGCCTTCACCTTGGCCTGGGTGAAGTTACGGTCGCGATTGTTCACGGCTTTGAACTTGCTGCCGTCGATGGCAATGATTGAGTCAGAGAACAGGTTGAGGTTGCGACAGAGGATCACGAACTGACGGCAGACACTGCGAATGGCTTTACCGTTGTCCTTGCGAAAGTCGGCGATGGTTTTGAAATCTGGAGCCAGACGCCCCGTAAGCCACATCAACTCGACATTGCGTTCAGCTTCACGCTCGAGCCGGCGGCTGGACTGAATGCGGTTTAGGTAGCCGTAGATGTAGATCTTCAGCAGGACCGCTGGATGGTAGGCCGGGCGACCTGTTGCTGCCGGATCGACGCCTGCGAAACCGAGCGCGCTCAGGTCGAGTTCATCGACAAAGACATCGACCACTCGCACTGGGTTTTCATCGGTGATGTAGTCATCTAGGCACTCTGGCAGCAATGTGACCTGCGTCCGAGCCTCACCTTCGATGAACCGCTTCATGATTGTCCCCGCCACGATCACGACGGTCAGAAGGTTAGACAACTGCGGGCGTTTTCACACAGCCTGGGACGTAAGGAGCCGCCAGTCCCGCGTAGAGGACACTCCCCACAGGTCGCAGGGGCCTTGATCCCTGATAACACTCAGCATTCTTGGCGGGATGACGTGGGGCGAGGATCGGAGATCGGAAGATGAGGTGACTGGCATGGCATTGGTGGGTAGGCGAGATGGCCGCAATTTCGGGTATGGCAGGCAATTGAGCTATGCAGGACCGCAGGCGCTGAAAGACATGTTCGGCGGTGGCCACTACGGTACGGTCAAGGCGCACAGTGGTCGATGGCTGGCATTCGTGAAGTGGTGCCGCTCCTAACAGGGGCCCGGCATCAATAATGCGCGGCAGATTGATCGGAAGGTGTTAGCCGACTACGCGGCGTATCTACACGACGTGGTTGGGCGCGGTGACCTCGCCGTCAGTACCGCACAAAACCGGCTATCCAGCGTTAACAAGACCATGGCGGCGCTTCGCGGTGATCAGTACGTGAAGTTGCCAAGTCCGAGTAAGGCGTTGGGCATGCAGCGCACCGGTGTTCGACAGTCGGTGCCGCAAGGCCAAGACCGCGAACAGATTAAGCAGATCGTCGACGCGCTTTGTAGCCGTGATCAGCTACGCGCAGCAGCGATCGTTCTGTTGGCGCGAGCCACTGGCATGCGCTTGCGTGAGTCCATCTTGGCTGACCTGCCACGGCTAAGCCGTGAGGCTAAAGACCTAGGCAGGATTAACATTCAGGATGGCACCAAGCGCGGCCGCGCCGGCGCCTCGGCGCCACGTTGGATTGCGGTGGACGACCATGTTCGAGGTGCACTTGGGTTTGCACGGCAGGTGTTGCCTGTGGGTAGCCACAACCTGATTGCGCCAGACGAAAGCTACCTGAATGTTCTGCAAAAAATCATTCGCCCTGCACGGGACGTCCTGCATGCACACAAAATCAAAGGCTTCCGTGAGCTACGAGCGGCGTACGCATGTGAGCGCTATGAGCAAATCACCCAACACCTTGCGCCAATCAACGGCGGCCAATGCCCCCGGGTTGATAGGCACCTTGATCGTGAGGCCCGAAGCCAGATCAGCTATGAACTAGGGCACGGTCGGATCGACGTGGTCGCGGCGTACATTGGAGGACGAACATGAGCAAGCCATTCGATATGGAATTGTTTTTGGCTGCGGTTCTGACGGGGTCGTTCGCAACTCGGCAACGCCATTTGCGTCAGGCGAAGACCATACATGCTGAAATCGCAGAGCGCTGGCAGCGAGAGACGCCTTGGGCTTGGCAGAGAAAGCATGTGTCTTGGTTTCAAGAGCATCGCCTAGATCGACACAGCAGGATGACGCGGTACTACTATTTTCTGACCGTGCGGTTACTAGTTCGTCGTTTTCAAAAAACGTGGGTGTTCAACCTATGAGCGAGGATTTGATTTCGATAGGCAGGGCTCACAGTAATCGACCCATAGCTGCCGGCCAGCAAGGATCAATGACGTCGGTACGTAGACAGTGTGACAGTTAATTAAAAACTGGCGTTCGAGCTTGTCCATTCCGCGTATGCTATCAAGTGTGGGGCTGTTTTCGACCGTACAGAGCAGCTGAGTTTCTAAACGTCGATACGAGTCTTGGATGAAAAACCTAACGGTGCGATCAATAAGATTAGCTTGCTGGACTAGCGAAAGCTAGACTTTTGCTCGCCTGCGAGTTAAATGATTAGCGCCAGATCTAGCCTCCGTCGCTAACTAGAGGTAACGTGCCTGCGCGGATGATTCGATAATGCCAAAAGTCATCGATCTGGATGACGTAAACGGCCTCTGCTTAACGCAAGGATAGGAGGGTTTCATGTCAAGTTATTGGGCTGAGCGGCAGCGAAATACGAATAAGCTAGCGAGAAAGATAGCGGGAAAATTATTTGAACAGCAGGATGTTACACCGAGGCAAATCTATGGTTTATCTATGCTGGCATGGATTACGAATAGCTTTGATGGGGATAACGCAGGATATATCTCAAGCACCAAAATACCTGCGCTCGGCCATGTGTTGCATTCGAATTTTTCAGGGATGAACCTAGCTGAGGTTGCGAATATTGCCTCTTCTGAGGCTAGCGATGCTTCGCTGGAAGCACTGATACTAGGCCACACGGGATTTACCAACTTCTATAAGGCTTTTCGCAATAGCGTTCTCATATGGATTGAAGAACACATGGAAGTGCTACTGCCGCTCTATAAGGATGTCTACGAAGCCACAGAGGACAGGGAAAGGTTGGCTATAGTACAAAGGATTTCCAATCTGCCAGGAATTCCTAAAGCCAACAATCCTACGCAGTTGATGAGGCCGGAGTATTTTTTGACACCGTCATTTTTCATGCTGGATGTCGATATTAAATTTCCGCTAATTAACGGAAATCCAGGAGTTAGAAACCTCCTGAGAAGGCTCAATGTGGTGCATTTAGACCTGGTCTCACAATATCGTGCCATGACCGCACTCTATGGTACTGGTGGGATTGTAGATGCTGCTGATCTTGATCAGTTAGGGCCGAGTTTGTCTGATTTTATATCGACGCCAGGGCAGGGCGCGAAAAAAAAGCTGCTTGAAGAGAAAGATGAAAGCTCATCATCTGACCTGCCACTTAAAGACGAGAATGACGTAGAGTCAATTAGAAAGGCAGGGACAGTTGTTCAGAGGCGAATCCACAATAGCCTGACTAATAGCCTGCGTAGGTCACTTGCATCGTTCACCCTTTTAGAGGGGAGAGATGATTCTTGTATGTTTGATGTGTTGGTCTGTCGATATGATGAGGAAGGCAACGATCTGCTCATAGAAGTGAAAAGCTCAATTGAAATACCTAGCGTCAGAATGGCTGTCGGCCAACTTTTTCACTACTGGCATGTGCTACATGGGGATTCAGACCCGCATTTGGCAGTGCTTCTCCCTGAAAGACCGCCATTAAGTGTCGAGTATTTTCTGAGTTGGATGAGCGTCGGGTTGCTTTGGTATGAAGGCGACACTCTATTTACTGCTGATGAATGGCTGCAATGCATAGCTCATGAAGCGAGCTAGCCGTACGAGATGAAGCGGTTGGTATTCGCCCGCCTCCAATATATCTGAGCCCCTTGCTAGGGATCATATCGGGCGCGGGTTTGTATTTGAAAAGTAAAGGCGGCTGTGGCTGCCGAGCAGCAATGAGTCAATGCCGCCGATCTTAGACATGCGTGCATTGGAAATGTATCCGGGCGCTGAATAGCCGCCACGCATGTATCTGGTTCAGTAGCAGAGATTGAAAATGAACTGTGGCAATTGGAGCAAGTCCGTAAAACGGATTAGTTTTGTACATGAGTTTTGATCAGCTCGGTGTCGCCTTATCAGTTTCTGTGATCATGGGACTTGACGGTCTAACGAATTGTGTACAAATTTCGTAATTTAAAAGCTATTAGGTTGATGATATGACAAAGAACGAGACTTTATTTCATTACACTGACGTTTCTGCACTCTCCTCGATCTTGAGAAATAAAGTCCTTTGGCTTACTAACCTTGGTTATCTTAACGATTCTCAAGAGTTTCATGATGGTGTTGCAGTTGTATCTAGAGTTATTGAGCGTTTGGTTGCTCGGGAGGGGTGTGTTTTTGAACAGCGAGGTGGCGGCTTAGCATTTGCCCAAGGTGTTCTGCAGTGCTACAAAGACTGCGGAGTTTGGAGCTCATTATATAGCTGCTCTTTCAGTGGGGCTGGTAACTTGTTAAGTCAGTGGAGAGCTTATGGTAACTATGCTATAGAGTTTTGTAGGGAAGGGCTTGAGTCTGCGCTTAGTCTTCATGACTGTGTTTATGATGCTGCTGCTAAAGAATCACTGGCGGAGCGTGTTCTTAAGCCTTTTATTGAGGAGGCAGAGGACTATATGGAAACGGATTTCGCAGAAGATATGCCGGGCCTTGCATGTCTGACCGAAAAAATTTCTACCTTCAAGAACGAGCATTTCGCTGCTGAGCATGAGGTGCGGATAATTGGGAAAAGTGACTATCACATGAGTGGAGTTAAGTTTCGTCCAAGGGGGGATTTGCTAATTCCATATCAGGAAATTAGCTTTCCAGTTGAGAGTGTTGTGGCAATTCATATCGGTCCCATCGCCAACCAAGATTTAGCCGAAAACTCATTATCCATGCTGCTGAGATCCTGTGGACTAACTCGAGTGCGAATAGTAAAATCTGATATTCCATTCCGGGCTTAATCTAGGCTTTTATCAGGTCTTGAGTTGCACTGCTTTAAATTATTAATAAAATTGTTAGAGGTTGCGGGCTTTCTCAGTCCCGATAGCTTTGAACTAAAGCATGGCCCTAGGTTCATCGTCGAAGCTATCAGCCAGTTCCTTATAGGCCTTGTACTTTATCTGGCTGCCAGTGGCTGCCGATACGACCGGAAGTAGTGATGGGGATCTCCTTATGTATATGTCGATCTCCATCTACTCGCTGCTGTCCCTAGTGAGCACATGTGCGGCAGGCGACGCTTATCCAAGCTGAAATTGCAGAGCGCTGGCAGCGAGAGACACCTTGGGCCTGGCAGAGAAAGCATGTGGTTTGGTTTCTTGAGCATCGCTTAGATCGACGTAGCGAGGTGACGTGATATTACTATTTTCTGACCGCGCGGCTGCTCGCTCGTCGTTTACAAAAAACATGGATGTTCGACCTCTGAGCGAGAATCTGATTTTGATAGGCACGACTGATAGCAATCGATCCCAAGCTACCCTTGGCGTTGGGCAGCTAACGGCCAAAAACAGAAAATGGACAGGCTGCTGATCTGTCAGTAAAGCACTCAAATTCATGTCGCACTTTTGGGTCGAGACTCAAGTCTAACAATATTAGGTGCATTGTAAAACTACTTCTGTTTGAATTTGTGTTCTGATTTGAAGTGGTTGATTGTGGTAGTGATAAAAATTATAAGTGATAGTCCGTCAGAGTTCTGGTCAATGATTTTTCTTGGGATTAATTTTATATGCGGGCTGTGTCTTTTTTTTCTTTTTAGTTGCGATGGTTTAACGCTTTCGTAGGTTTTTGGTGAGAGGTCTATTTTTGAGTTTTCTAGCATATTAATTAGGGTGCTTCTAACTGATTCGAGGTTTTCAATGTCATCCGGTAGTATATGTGATATGTATGCACTTAGAATGAGTGACTCTATTACCGCCTTCTCGCGAGCTAATTTCTGGTGCTTGCTTTGGGCAAAGGAAATAAATTTTTCAAAGTAGCTGGATCTGAGGCTATCTTGTGAGAAGTTAAAGGCTTTATCAATTTGAGTATGTGCGGGTTCATAGGGGTGGAATTGTTTGTCCCCCTTGTTTTTGCCATTCTGCAATAGTTTTTGATTGTTGGTGGGCTTGATAAACTCCTTGGCTGCATTGGAAAGTATTTGCAAGAGAAGATAATCTTTATTGTTTCTGCAGCCTCGGAATTCAGGTGAGTCTAAATGGCTGAACTCACTGGCAGACTTGTAGAAAAATGGATAGGAAATAAATTGCCTGCTGTTTTCCTTTAGATACTTATCCATATTAGTTTTGTTGTGCTGGATTAGTTGATTTCTATGATTTCGGATTGCATAAATTGCCTCGTCCCCGATCGTATACTCGGTGTTGCAAGAGGCTTGATAGACATCAATATCAATGTTTTCGATTTTTTCGAAATCTCTGATCTGCTCTTGCTCATCTATAATCTGGAGATAGAGGGATTCGCCTTGCTTGAATACTGGGGTCGAGAAAGATGGCGAATTTTCTGTAGGCGTGGAGAAGCCAAGTAGAATAAAGATCTTGCTCACTGGATTACACCCTTGTTTAGGTAGAAATCTCTTACTTTAGCGATAACTAATGGTGTTAGTTGGCTGGGTGCAACCCTTGTGGTTGTGTAAGTGATAGCTTCTATTTCATTGTCGTACAAAAAAGATGCAAGTACTTCATCTGCAGCAATTGAGTCTGGTATGACAATTGCGCGTAAGGATTTTCCATCTATTTGTGTTGGGGCGCTTGATTGGATTTCGATGGTGTAGCAGCGATCGTCGAATTGCTCGCCATGTGGAGTGTTTATAAGGGAGTAAATGCTCTCAAGTTCGTAGGCGCAGGGCTGTATTTCATTTCGCTGAATTGTTGTTTTACCATCAAAATAATTGCTATTTGAGTCGTAAAAGAACTTTACAAATTTCTGGATGAATTCGTAGCTTGTCTCAAATTGATAGTCTTCTTTTTTTGCTTTTTTATGTATATGTTTTTCATATAGTCCCGCTGCATAAGCGCCGCTATCGAACGGAAAGACACGGGTAAGGACATTAACTTCAGTGGGGTCAATGATGAAGCATGCAGGATAAACGCTGGAAGTGTTAAACGCCAAGCCTTTGTCGCCAAGGCGATAAGATGGTCTGCCGTAGAAATAGTAAACAAGATTTTCGTTGAATACAGGGCAGAGGCTTGGCTCTAAAAGTTTTGAATTGACTATGTTTCTTAGCGTGAAGCAGTCACAGGTGTGAACCAATGGCATTACGGGGGGAGCTTCATCGACCGACGCGATCATCATTTTGAAGTACTTATCATTCACGTTGTTAGAGCTTTCTGACGCTGAAAGCTCGGTGTCGGTGTTAAGCATCGTTTCATCCTGATTCATACGCTTTATGTATTGCTCCGCATATCCTAGCCAAAAATGATGCTTTTTTGCCATTACTTTTGATGCGGGGGCCTAAGTTTTTCGTAAGCGCCCCATAAACCCCACCTAACCAAAGATGAGCAGCGCACCTAGCTGTGTATTTGAGGTGTGCAATTCCATGGGAGTAGCGCTTCGTAGTCTTCCACTGAGCACGCCTGCGGCAGACGTTCCAGTGCGTGGCGCAGCCACGCATAGGGCTCTTGGCCGTTGGCTTTGGCCGTTTCTACCAAGCTGTAAAGTTGTGCGCTGGCAGTGGCACCTTTGGGCGTGTCACTGAACAACCAGTTCTTTCTCCCGATGACAAACGGGCGGATCGCACGCTCAGCCGCATTGTTGTCCATCGGCAAGTAGCCGTGGTCGACGTAGCGTTCCAATTTGCTCCAGTTGCTGGCCAAGTAACCGATGGCCTTGCCCAAGGCATTCTGCGTCGTGACCTGAGGTTGCGTTTTCTCTACCCAGTTTTTCAGCTGAGTCAGCAATGGCAGGCTGCGCTCCATGCGGGCGACCTTACGATCTTCGTCGTCACTGTCCTTCAAGTCGCGCTCGACGCCATAGAGCTTATTGATCAGGTTCAATGCGATGTCAGCGCTTCCTGTTTTGCCCTTGGGCTGTACTTTATGCGCTTCGACGAACTTGCGGCGCGCGTGCGCCCAGCAGCCCAATCGCTCCAGCCCGTCCTGTGCGGCCAGCGCGTTGTAACCGGCGTAGTCGTCGGTCATGACATAGCCGCGATAGCCGTCCAGCAGGCGCACCGGCACCTCCTGCGCTCGGCTGGTGGCGTAGTCGTAAAGGATCACCGGGCGATCAGATGGGCCGCCGGTTTGCACCCACATCCAGGATTGGCTGCTGGGCTCACGACTAGGCTCTTTCAACACCTGCACACGTGTTTCATCACAGTGGATGATCCAACTGTTCAACAGGCTTTCGCGCATCAGATTCAGCAGCGGCTGAAAGTGCTTGCTGCATTGAATCACCCAGCGTGCCAGGGTTTGGCGCGGGATATCGATACCGTGACGCCCCAGCACTTTTTCGAAGCGGTGAAGCGGCAAGCCGTCTACGTATTTGGTGGTCAGCAGCATGGCCAGCACACTCGGGCTGGCCATGCTTTTCTCGATCATCTGGGCGGGCTTGTCCGCCGTTACGGGCGCTGACTCGCAGTCCCGGCAGCCGTACACCTTGCGAACATGTTTGATGACGCGAATCTGCATCGGGACGATTTCAAGCTGTTCGCTGACTTCTTCAACGATGGCATGTTTACGGCAGCCACAAGCGCAGGTCAGTTCATGCTCGGGCAGTTCGTGGACAACTTCGATACGCGGCAAATCAGCTGGCAGCGGCTTGCGCTTGCCACGGCGTTTGGTCGGCGCAACGACTTCTTCGTCGTCAGCCTCATCCAAGGGCTCGGCCAGGCTTTCCGCTTCGTCGAAGAGTGGCAACTGTGGTGTCGCTGCATCGCCAGTCTGCTCGGTCTTGCGCTCGAACAAGCGCTGGCGCAACAGCGCAACTTCCTCTTCGAGATGAACGATCTTGCCCTTGTCGGACGCGCGCTCGTTGATCATCTGCTCAAGCAGTTGCTTGAGCAGAACAGGATCGTCAGGGAGGTTTTCGGGCATGGAAATCATGCCGCGGATTATACCGAGTCAGGCGACGTATCGAGGCGACAAAACCTGATGCGGACGGTTGCGCCAGAGGTCGAAGCCATCGAGCAGCCAGTTCAGTTCCTGAACGGTCAGGACAATGGCGACGTCAGTCGGATCAGGTGAAGTTTTGAGCCGTTAGGACTCCAGGCGTTTGAGCCAGAGGCAGAAGCCGTTGCGTTCCCAATACAGGATCTTCACGCGGTTGCGCGGTTTGTTGAGGAAGACGAAAAGCACTGGATCGAACACCGCCACCTTGATATCGAGTTCGACCAGCGCGGCCAGGCCATCGATGGATTTTCGAAAGTCGACGAGCTTGGGGTAGAGGTACACTTTTTCGACTTTGGCGTCGGGTCGCATCATGGTCGGCGAGCTCCAGAAAGAAATCGGGAGCACAGCATCGGGGATCAGGTAAGCGCTTTGAATGTGGGGTTCATGGAGCGCTTACGAACTGTAAGCCAGTAATGCCACGATAAACTGAGACCTCACCTTGCGGGCAGGCGGGGTTCATGGAGCGCTTACCAAGCAAGGTCGGGGGAGTCCGGTGCTTGTTTGAGAAAAGATAGCATCGCCCTATGATTGGCTAAACATCGGGCTGCCAGAGATAAAGGAGGAGCGCCTTGGCGCTCCCTCCGGGTATCAAACCAATCGTGTTGTAGTTCGCTTGAGAGCGGGCAGAAGCCGCGAGCCATTTGAGATTTTCGAGTGATGCGCTAAAAGTCCGCTATTTTCGCTCTGTCACTCGGCCAAGATAGTGGCAGTCGGTTTCCCGGTTGAGTATGTCTATAATTTCATCAAGTGCAATTTTTTTATGCAGTCCAATTTTGAAGCTGGCTCCATTAGTATAAAAAAGGTCGGCATGGTCTAAAGGGTGTTTGTGCCCATCTCGTCTGTCGGGGTCATGGTCGAAGCGCAGATATCCGTCTTCTGCATCAAGTAGCTCGGCCAGAACAGGCCAAAAGTCATTTGAAGCCCCACCCTGGCTTTCGAAATGTTCCGCTAGAGTCCACTCATTGATCAAACCATTATTTTTCAGAAGTGATGCTATCAGTAGTATTTCTGAGGATAGCCTACTATCAATATCAATGCCGGAGATGGTTTTTACGGTAAATGAGCCTGCATCGGCTTCAACCCTAAATGGAAAGGCTACGGAAAAAGTTTTAGGGCCGCTGGAGTAGAATAGCCTGCTCATTCTGGAGTTGTGGATGTGGATTTCTGCGGCAGTGATAGCTTCATGCGGTGGAAAGTAGTTGATGATTACTTTTATTGAGTCCATCCATAGTCTCAAAATATCAAACCTGCTGCGTATGGCCTTAGTGAAAGCTTCAGTCTGATATTGGTCCACTTTGAAAATATTCACCGTCATACCGAGCTATTCCGACGTAAGCTTACGTGCAAGCTTGTGGATCTCGACTTTAGATGCATCAGGATCGAGGAGAGACTTCATTGCATTGAGATAACGAGCGACTTGAGATTCAGGTGTGCCCAGTTCTGTGAGAATATCTAACGCGAGATCATCGAAAGATTTAAGTCTGCCATGCCATTTGACGGAGGCTCTAATTCGATCTTGTTCTTCAGCTGGTGGCGGCATGACTCTCAATACGCCGCTTTCGGAGATCTTTTCTAGACCTTCCTGAATTCTGTCGAGCGTTTGATTCATAGCTCCATTCGGGACTAAAAAATACGTCTTAAGGAAGGATCTCGTAATTGCCATGTAGAGTGCATTTCGATGATTGAATGACTCCGAGAGGTGGGAGGTTACACAGATAACAAATGGGAACTCTAAGCCCTTCACATGGTTAGTGTTGCTGAGGAAAAGCTCTCCATCTTTGCTTGGGTTACCAGATTCATAGGCCTTGTTAACAGGCCAGCCGACTTCTCTAGGTATGATCTGAGCAAGCATGTCAGACATTTCGTAAATTGCTTTTCCTTTGTCGATCATGATAATGCCGACATCATTTGCAGTTACGTTGGGGTACTGTCTTTTTATATCTCTTATGCATTCTATGATTTGCAGGCAGCTTTGCTGGCGATACTCTCCATTTAAGCGAATTAAGTCTACGCTTCTGCTTTCTTGAGATATATCTTCAAATCTGCTGATAGGCTCGCGCTTGAGAATCAACTCTCCCGTGTGGGGATCGGTATGGTTTTGGTAGCCGCAAGCATCTAAATCGTCGTTGTCCAGCCAGTTAAGTTTCCGGTCTTCGAAGTATCCCATAGCTAGCGCCTGTGCGAACATAAGCGTAGTGGGTGCCGTGCGGTAGCACTTGCTAAGTGTAAATTCCGCCTTAGCTCCGGCGTTTTTTCTTTCGTCGAAAATGCTTTGGAATATGTCGCCGGCTATGAATAGAGAATTTTTTGTTGCCAGTTCGCATAGCACAAAGAAACTCTCGGGGAAATCTTGACTTTCATCGATCAGCATGTAATCGAACGCATATACTCCGTCTGTTCCACCTTTCGCTTTCAGTGCTTCTAAAGAGAGTGAGCAAGCTCGGTCAAAATCCATGGAACGTGACCACGGATGGCAGGGAATATCGTACGCGCTGCAAATAGCTGCGTATGCGCCGGAATATGGCTGGCCAGATGAGCCCCATGCATGAACACAAAGAAGCCTTTGGTTCCATTCAATCTGCTGCTCAACCTTCATGAAGTTAAAGAACTTCGGGATTCTTGCTCGAAGGTTGGCGGCAAGAATTTTGTTGTGGCACGTGACAGCAATTTTGGAACTGTCATCGGCAACGTAGAGCTCTTTAAGCTTGTGAAGCAGTAACTCAGTTTTGCCGGTCCCTGAGAGACCTTGTATGCGGACTTCTTTTTGTTTCAAGTCTTGATATACGAAGCGAGTCTGATCTCCATCGAAAAGCAAAATATTACGCTTAATTCGATCGAGGTCATTTTCAGGTACTTCCACACCGACACGTTCGATGTCGTTAATGCTGCCGGTGGCTAATGAAACAAGCAATTCTGAAAGGCGTTGTTCTTCTGGATTGTCTAGTTCCGACGCTTCAAGGTATTCTGCTATTGATAGGTTTTCGGCGTTTGGCTTCTGAGAGGTTAAAATATTTTGCCAGCGCTTCGGTCGACCGATTTTCTCTTTGTAGTTGAATTTTGTTGAGATGTAGCCAATATCCTCAACGAAATCATCGGCATATTCTGATAGGGTGTTTTCGTCTGTGCTGCAACTTGCGAATACGATCTTTCGTTTTGGGATTAATATGGCGAAACATTTGTCTGATTCGTAGTTGCCTTTGACTTCAATCAGTGGCTTGTCGATTATGTAGCACTGTACGAATTTTTCTGCGCACCAATCGGCCAGCTCATGCAGAAAACCTTCAATTTCTGCGCTTGCCTCAATGCTACTGAAGATATAGCTGCTCATATTTTTCTCTGTTCTGGATGGCGCTTGAGCGAGGGGTAGTGCTTTTCACTGAGTACTCAAGCTAGGTCGTGAACGGATGATGGCCCAACCTTGGGCCACCGGCAAGGAAAGCAGCTGTTACCGGCGGTGTCTCAGCTCTACCTACAGGCTCACCAGCTCGGATTTCACCGTGAGGATGCTTTGTCCTTTGTCCTACTGCTGAGAGCGCCGAAGGTAACCCTCAATCGCATTCCCTTGTGAAGCCGAGCCCGAGCCCGAGCTGAGTACCCAGATGAGTGCCTTTTTGCATATTTAAACTGAATTCAACGCCTGATTCTCTGGCGTTGAGGTAGCTGATTCGACTCCTGTCTCCGCACCAGAATCAGTTGGCCTATGGCGATTTCTCGCTACCTGGCACCAACAGAAACCCGCCTTGTGCGGGCTTTTTTGTTCCCGCTTTTTTCCCCACGGATCTGCGTGTTTTTGACTTTATGGTTCGCAGTTTTCCACTTAGGGTTGCAGGTATTTTTAGATAATGGTTAGCTGGCGATCAGGTTTTGACCAGTGCTTACCGGGTGATAACCGAAATTTTTCTAGATAATGGATTTTCCGTATGGGGCTGCTGCGCAGCCCTTCGCTCGCAGGCAAGCCAGCTCCTACACGGACCGCATTTATTCTGGGAAGTACATGTGACTTGTGGCAAGCCGTTTTCCTACGGCGCGCGTTGGCTATTCGTACCCCGAGAAACTTGCGAAAACCGCCACCCAGGAATAAAGTCCCTCTGTCGCCGAAGCATCGGCGATGCGACCTTGGCCGGTCGGAATCGAAAGGCGCATCAGCGCCCAATCTCCATCGCAGGCGCTTTTTTGTGCCCGCGATGTTGCGTTATGGCGGTGGTGCGCGGGACACCTTCGGGTGTGCCGGGCTCCTTTCGTCCCGGTCGGCCAACCCGCGTACTGCTGCCACCTTAACTTGCTTGGCCGCGAGCGGTGGCAGTTCCATCACGAAAGGAACTCATGCATGATCACCGTAAATCCGTTACAGATCCGCGTATCCGTTCTCCGCCGTTGTTCTTCGGCCGCCCTGAGTGAGCTCGCCGTCGGCAAACCTTTCTTCACCTCCACCCAACCGGAGGCCCGCCATGTCTGACCAAGAACGCCTCTCCACCATCCAAAGCTACGCCTGGACCCTAGAACTGCTAGGCGAGGCCCTGGTCCAGCACGACGAAATGCTGGAATGCGAACACAACCCGCGTCTGAGCTTTCGCAACACGGCCGGTATCCACCAGGCGATCCGGATCATCAGCCGATTGGCCAGTGAGCAGTGTGGGAAGGTGATGGAGCAGGGTGGGTAGGACCAGCTGATTAGTGTGCACCGCGGAAGAGGGCATGGCACTCCGGTGTGGATGCATGAACTGCTGCTTTGCAGCCCTTGGACATGCAACACAAAAGCAGCCCCTTCTGCGGGGATGGTAGCAACTGCCTCAAGTTGAGTAGAACGCTCGCGCCTCTGTAGTGCATGGTAATCAGGCAAAGCGCATTTAAAGCGCTTTGCCCTGACCATTTGCCTGGCCATGTGCCAACTACCGAGGGTTCTGCATGGATCAAAACAGAGACAGCCTGAAAACCACCAACCCTATTGCCGGGCTGCCGGGTGCGGTATTCGAAAAAGCGTGGGAAGTACGCTGGGCATTGAAGCTGGCCTATGTAGGCTTGTTCATCGATATCGCGCTCATGCACTCACTGGGTACAACCTTGCTGGGTTTCTCAGGGGACATGGTGATCGTCTGGGAAAATGTCGGGCGTATATTCGTGGGCATCATGGTCTTCTGCCTGGTGGTGTCGGTGGTAATTCCGGTGCTGGCGCGTGTGGCGGCGATCATGGGCAGCTTCGTTCCGTGGTATCGGCTTCAGGGCCCGCGAGATTATTCGTTGTTTCCCAACTACGTGACCTTCAGTGCACTGCGAGAGCACAGCCTTCGTGAAGGCAACGAATTCCTCTACAACTATTGGAAACGCTTGACCGTGCAGCGCGAGGAGTGGCGGCAACAGCGCTTCCAAGCCGGGGTACTGGTGTTCGGCCTGGTGCTGATGGCAATTGCAAATGCTGGGGTGAGTGCTCATTTCCAGCTGCCCGGGTTGATGGCTTATTTCACCTTTTGGTTTGGCTGGAAGGGCTATGCGCTACTGAGCATCGTCACCCTGTACCTGCTGCACTGGGCGTGGTGGTCATCGGATGAGATCGGCCAGATCTACTATCCGCCTTTGGCCGAGAAGTTGAAGAAAAACCAGTACTGATGTCAGTGTGAACCTGCTTTGCAGCCCATCGCGACCCAAGGTCCGCACCGTCCGTGCAGACCTTGGGATGATCTAGGGCAGTTGTTGCAAGCCGGTTCAGCTCACAGCAATCGCCGCGTTCAGCAGCAGCACCACGATCAAGCCAACCACCGCCACAATCGACTGCACCACCGAAATGGTCTTGGTGGCTTCACCCATGGTCATGCCAAAGGATTCTTTCACCATCCAGAAGCCTGCATGGTTCGCATAGTTGAAGAACAGCGAACCGCAGCCGATGGACAAGGCCAGCAAAGGCAGGTTTAGGCTGGGGTCTGCACCTGCCAGCGGCGCCAGCAAGCCGGCAGCCCCTACGATACCGACCGTGGCGGAACCGGTAGACACCGAGAGCAACATCGCGATCAGCCACCCCAGGATCAGGGGAGGGAAGGCAGATTGCTGGGTCAGGTGCACAATGGCATCGCCAACCTTGGCGCTGGTCAGCATTTCCTGAAAGGCACCGCCACCGGCAATGATCATGATGATCGAGGCAATCGGCTTGAGGCTTTTGCCCAGCGCATCGCGCAGCTGTTCGGCGTCGCCGCCGCGCGCAAGCACCAGGCTGGCGCCGGCGAACAGCACGCCCAGCAGCATGGCGATCAGCGGGTTGCCCAGGAAACTGGCCAGTTCCAGCAGCGCATTGCCTTTGGGCAGCAGCATCTCGGCGACGGCATGCACCAGCATCAGGATGGCCGGCAGCAATGCGGCCAGCATGCCGACCATTACCCCGGGGCGGGGTTGGCCATCGGCTTTTTCAGCCAGTGTGAACTGGTCCAGCAATGCCTGATCGGGCCGCGTGTTCATGCGCGGTGAAATGAACATGCCGTACAGCGGGCCGCCCAGGATCATTGCCGGAATGGCGGCAAGGAAGCCATAGAGCATGGTGGGCCCCACCGAGGTCTTGAGCACGGCAATGGCGGTCAGGGGGCCTGGGTGCGGCGGTACCATGCCGTGCATGGCGGCAAGCGCCGAAATGACCGGCACACCTACATACACATACGCCGAGCCTTTGAAGCGCGCCTTGCTTTCCAGTTTGCGCGCCACGCTGAATATCAGCGGCAGCATGATCACCAGGCCGACTTCGAAAAACATGGGGATGCCAATGACAAAGGCGACCAGCATCATGGCCCAAGGGATCATGCGGTCGGAGGTGCGCTTGAGGATGACATCCGCGACCTGTTCCGTGACGCCAGCGTCAGCCAGGATCTTGCCGAGCATCGCACCCAGCGCAATCACCACCCCCACTGCGCCCAGTGTCTTGCCGGCGCCGGTGAGCAGATGGGCGACGATGCTGCCTGGCGCCATATGCGTCGCGAAGCCCACGCCAATGGACACCACCAGCAAGGCCAGCAGCGGGTGCATCTTAAGGCGCGAAACGATGAGCGCCACCAGCACCAGAACACTGGCCAAGGCTGTCAGTAATAGCTGTATATCTAAGGGAGTCATTCAAGGAGTCTCGGTTGGGCTGGCGCTCGGCTGCACTCAGGCTTTGAAGGCGTGACGGGCGTTTCCACGGGGCATGCCCAGGTGGCTGCCGTTGCGGCTGCTGCTACGGTTTCGAGGAAGGGAACGCGGCTTTGCGCTATCTGCCGCTCACAGGCGGGCGCCTGGTAACGGAAGATGGGCAGCAGGTAGGCGTGGCGCTGAGGCCGGTTGGCGGCGGTGTGGCGACGGGGCGCTTGGGCAGCATGTTCACTGATTGATTCACCTTGTTATATGGTCATCTATATGAATCTGGCCAAAGTATTCGCGCTGCCATGGAATACTGTCAAGTGAAGGTCGTCGCATCGTCTTGGGTGGCCATTTAGCCCCGGCAGGCAATACTTCTCTCTATATGCAGGCGTGTTCCTGGTGGCGCGCGCCGCTGGGAGGTGTCTGGTGAACAAATTAACGATTGTGGGTGCCGGCCTGGTCGGCGAGGCGGCGGCGCAGATCATCGCCCGGGATGAGTTGTGCCGTGAGCTGGTGTTGATGGACGTGCAGGGTGAGCTGGCGCAGGGCAAGGCGCTGGACGTTTGGCAGGCGGCTGTGGATTCAGGTTCCGATACCCATGTTCACGGCGGGGCCAAAGCCGAAATGCTGGAGGGGTCCGAGCTGGTGGTGATCACGGCAGGCGTGCCGCGCAAGCCCGGCCAGTCGCGCCAGGATGTATTGAGTACCAACCTGCCAATCCTCGACAGCATCATGGCGGATATCAAGCACCACGCGCCGACAGCGACGGTGCTGGTGGTGTCCAACCCGGTCGATGTGCTCACCTACCGCGCCTGGCGCGTCAGCGGGCTAGGGCGCGACAAGGTGTTCGGGCAGGCGGGGGTGCTGGATACCGCGCGCATGAAGTGCTTCATCGCCGAGCAAACCGGGTTTTCTGCACGGGATATCACGGCGCTGGTGCTGGGCGGGCATGGCGACAGCATGGTGCCGCTGATGCGCTACTGCCAGATCGGCTCAGTGCCGCTGTCGCACTTTTTGTCCAGCGAGCAGATCGAACAGATTGTCGAGCGCACCCGTAAGGGCGGCGGCGAGATTCTGGGGTTGAAGAAGACGGGGAGCGCCTGCGATGCACCTGGCGTGGCCATTGCGCAGATGGTCGATGCGATCGTCAATGGGCGGAACCGTATTTTGCCGGCGGTGGCGATTCTTGAGGGCGAGTATGGGCGAACGGATATCGCCATGGGGGTGCCCTGTGTATTGGCAGAGAAGGGGCTTGCGCGGGTGATCGAGTTGCCGCTGGATGCGCAGGAACAGGCGATGTTCGACCACTCTGCAGATCAGGTGGCGCGGGATATTGCAGAGATGAAAGCGTTGTGAGCAGCAAAGCGGCTTCAGTTAACGCAGTAGATGCGGGAGCGCCCTGGTGGCGCTCCTGCGCGTCGTGCCTGCGTAGATGATTTCGCAGGGGCTGTGTGCAGCCCTCAGCGCTGATAAGCCTTGCCAAAATGCCGTTCCAGGCGCGCCTGCAGCAGCTCCAGCAGTATCGACAGCACCCAGTAGATCACGGCGGCGGTGGTTAGCATTTCCAGGTAGCGATAGCTCGAACGCCCATACGACTGCGCCAGAAACATCACCTCCCAAACCCCCATCACGGAAATCAGCGACGAGTCCTTGAGCATCGAGATGAACTGGTTGGCGGTGGGCGGAATGATCACCCGCATGGCTTGGGGCAGGATGATGTGGCAGAAGATCTGCGGCGTGCGCATGCCCAGCGCCAATGCTGCTTCACGTTGCCCACGGGCCACGCCGAGGATGCCGGCGCGGAAGATCTCGCTCAGGTAGGCCCCGTAGTTCAGCGACAAGGCAATGATGCCGGCGCTGATGGCGCCGGGTACCAGGCCCACCTGCGGCAGCCCCAGGTAGATCAGCAGAATCTGGATCAGCAGCGGCGTGCCACGGAAGAACGAGGTGTAGAAGCTGGCCACACCCACCAACACAGCGCTGTTGGATAACCGTGCCAGCGCGGCGGCAAAGCCGAGCAGCACGGATACCACCATCGAGCACAGGCACAGGAACAGGGTCAGAGCGGCGCCTTGCAGAAAACCATTGGGCCCCAGCTTGAAACCGGCCAGGTTGGGAAACTTCTCCAGAATGATGGCGAACTTCAGGTCAAAGCTGAGGAAGAAGGCGACAAACAGCCCGAACAGCGCCAGCCAGGTCAGCAGTAACCGGGTGCGAAAGCCGAACAGGCCGGCGCCCGCAGGCTTTGCCACGGGCTTGGGGGAGGGAGGGAAGGTGCTCATTTGCTGATGTCGGCGCCAATCCATTTCTGCGACAGCTTGGCCAGGGTGCCATCAGCCTTCAGCTCGGCGAACACCTGGCGTACCTTGGCATCCCACTCAGGGTCGCCTTTTTCGATGGCCACCGCGTTGGGCTCTTCATACAGCGGCGCGCCGGCCAGCTTGAAGCGCTTGTCTTGCTGCAGGCGCGGCTGCGCGGTCACCAGGTTGGTAATGATGGCGTCCAGGCGCACGCCAGTGCCCAGGCCCAAGTCCTGGAAGGCGACGTTTTCAGTGTCGTAGGGCGCAGCCTGCACGAAGTCGAACGGGTAATCGATCTTCTGGTCTTCCTTGCCTTCAATGACCAGGTTCTTGTTCAGGTAGCTTTCGTAGCTCGATGCACTGATCGAACCCACCTTGCGGCCTTCCAGGTCTTTGGCGCCATGGATGCGCTCATCCGAGGCATTGACCACGATCACGGCGGGCGATGCGTAGTACTCCACGGGGAAGTCGAACACCTCGGCGCGCGCCTTGCTCGGGGTCATCGAGCAAATGCAGATGTCGTAGCGCCCGCTCCAGCGGCCAGCGGCAATCACGTCCCAGGACGGTGTTTCCAGGCGCAGTTTGACGCCGAGCTTGTCGGCCACTGCCTTGGCCACGTCCACGTCGTAACCGTCGAGCTGGTTGTGGTCATTGAGGAAGGAAAACGGCGGGTAGCTTTCCATCAGCACGTTGACCATTTCCTTGCGCGATTCAACTCGCTCCAGCGTGGCGCCAGCAAAGGCTTGGGTGGCAGTTGCGAGCAGTACAAGGCCCGCACCCAGCAGAGAAGAAAATCGCATGTACATACCTGATATGTTGGGCAAATGGGTGATAGGGTATTTAATAGTTATAACCCTAATCCCCATAATGAATTTTATTCATAAGAACCTTCAGAGAAGTTATATGGCAGAGCGAACGATGGTAATTCTGGACGGTGGCATGGGCCGAGAGCTGCAGCGCAGTGGTGCACCGTTTCGCCAGCCCGAGTGGTCGGCGCTGGCGCTGAGCGAGGCGCCGGAGGCGGTCGTGGGCGTGCATGCAGCCTTCATCGAGGCGGGTGCGCAGGTCATCACCAGCAACAGCTATGCAGTAGTGCCGTTCCACATCGGTGAAGAACGCTTTGCCGCCGAAGGGCGACAGCTGGCCCATATCGCAGGCCAGCTTGCGCGGCACGCGGCAGATAGCGGCGCGCACCCGGTCAGGGTGGCCGGTTCGCTGCCGCCGCTGTTCGGGTCCTACCGCCCCGACCTGTTCCAGCCCGAGCGTGTGGCAGAGGTGCTGACCCCGTTGCTCCAGGGCCTGGCCCCGCATGTTGACCTGTGGCTGGCCGAAACCCAGAGTTCCGTGGCCGAAGTGCGGGCCATTCATAGCCATTTGCCGGCAGACGGCAGGCCGTTCTGGGTGTCCTTCACCCTGCAGGACGAGGACGTCGACGATGTTCCGCGCCTGCGCTCCGGTGAACCGGTGGCCGACGCCATCGAAGCTGCAGTCAGCCTGGGGGTGGCTGCGGTGTTGTTCAACTGCAGCCAGCCTGAGGTGATCGGCGCCGCCATTGATTTCGCGCGCTCCGTCATCGAGCGGCACAACGCCGAGATTGCCATCGGTGCCTATGCCAACGCCTTCCCGCCGCAGCCCAAAGAAGCCACTGCCAACGATGGCCTGGACGAACTGCGCGAAGACCTCGATCCGCCGGGTTACCTGGCATGGGCCATGGACTGGCGTGCGCGGGGTGCCAGCATGGTCGGCGGTTGCTGTGGCATCGGCCCGGAGCACATCGCCGAGCTGAAACGCAACCTGGCCTAAGCGCACACGTGGCCGGGCGGCTTTTGCAGCGCCCGGCCCGCAGCCATTAAAAAAAACGCCAGTCAGACCCGGATTCCATCGTTTTTCAGGCCTCCGTCATCTCCCTATAGTCCGCTGAAGGCCGATGCTGCATCGGTGTACACAACTCAGCTGGGCGGGAAGCGGATATGAACAACAACGAAAAATTCGAGGGCAATGCTGCGGCCGGTGTGGGGACGCGGGTCGTGTGGAGCGGGGAACAGGTACAGCACCCGTACAACGCCACGCAGACCCCGATCGTGGTCAGCGCCGCTTATGGCTATAACGATATCGATGCCTGGTACGACGTGGCGCAGGGCAAGCAGCCGGGCTTCATCTACAGCCGCATGAGCAACCCCACGGTCGCCACGCTGGAAGCAAAACTGGCCGAGCTGGAGCAAGCCGAGTCGGCAGTCGCGTTCAGCAGCGGCATGGCGGCCATCAGTGCCGTGCTGCACACCTTCCTGTCCAACGGCAAACGCGTGGTGTCGACCCGCGACAGCTATGGCGGCACCAACAAGATCTTCGAAGAGTTCCTGCCGCGCATGGGGGTGCAAGTGTGCCTGTGCGATACCTTGGATACTGAAGCGCTGGAGCGCGAGATTGCCGCCGGTTGCGACCTGCTGTACCTGGAAACCCCCACCAACCCGACGCTGAAGGTGCTGGACATTCGTCGGCTGAGCGCCGCTGCGCACAAGGTGGGGGCGCTGGTGGTGGCCGACAACACCTTTGCCACGCCACTGAACCAGAACCCGCTGGCGCTGGGCGTGGATGTGGTGGTGCACAGCGCAACCAAGTTTCTGTCCGGGCATGGTGACGTGCTGGGTGGGGTGGTGTGCGGCGCGGAGGTGCTGATGGCCCAGGTGCGGCACTACCGGGAAATCAACGGTGCGGCGCTGGACCCGTTCTCGGCCTACCTGATCATCCGCGGTATCAAGACCCTGGCAGTGCGCCTGCGCCAGCAGCAAGCCAGCGCCATGGCGTTGGCCCTTTACCTGAGCACCGAGCCGCTGGTTGAAGCGGTGAACTACCCAGGTTTGCCGG
This sequence comes from Pseudomonas sp. GLN_2, assembly GCF_043106005.1. Lineage (NCBI taxonomy): Bacteria > Pseudomonadati > Pseudomonadota > Gammaproteobacteria > Pseudomonadales > Pseudomonadaceae > Pseudomonas > Pseudomonas sp. GLN_2. The sequence continues at coordinate 28,265 of NZ_JBICMC010000065.1, forward strand.
CGCATGCCGGGCATGTCATTGCCAAGGCGCAAATGCGCGGGTTTGGCGCCATTGTCAGCTTCGTGCTGAAGGGCGGCATGCCGACCGTGGTCCGTTTGCTGCCGCGGCTGAAGTATGCCCACCGGGCCGGCAACCTCGGCGCGGTAGAAACCATCTATGGCCCGGCGCGCACCACCAGTCATGTCGAGAACACTTTGGAAGAACGCCTGGCGCTGGGCATTTCCGAAGGGCTGGTGCGCATTTCAGTGGGCATCGAGGAAACCGATGACCTGCTGGCGGACCTGGCACAGGCCTGTGCATCGGTGCGTGAGGAACTGGCCGTCGCAAAGGAATTGCACGCTGACGCAGACGCCTGCCAGCGCCCGGTGCAGGCCTGAGGCTGGCGCGTAGCACTCACCCGTGCGGTGGGTGCCACTTCATGAAGTCGAACAAAAACAATATGCAAGGCAACTCGATTCGCTCTGCCAAGACGAGGTCGTTGCTACGTCCTTGCCCGCCAACTTTCATGAGTAACCCACAATGTCCGTGCAGACAACCACAACTAGAAATGCCTCGGCGCATACCTTCAAGCAGGATATGCAAACCCGCCACATCGTCATGCTGGCACTGGGCGGTGTGATAGGCACCGGCCTGTTTCTCACGTCGGGCTACACCGTTAACCAGGCCGGCCCGTTGGGCGCGGTTATCGCCTACATACTTGGCGCAATCATGGTGTACCTGGTCATGATGTGCCTGGGCGAGCTGGCGGTACACATGCCGGAAGTCGGCTCGTTCAGCAGTTATGCCACGCGTTACCTCGGCCCGGGTACCGGCTACATGGTGGCCTGGATGTACTGGCTGACCTGGACGGTGGCCATCGGCTCCGAATTCACCGCCGCGGGCATCCTGATGGTGCGCTGGTTCCCCGACACGCCGGTATGGATGTGGAGTGCGCTGTTCGGCGCTGCGGTGTTCATCAGCAATATCATTTCGGTGCGATCGTTCGCCGAAACCGAATTCTGGTTGTCACTGGTCAAGGTGTTGGCCGTCATCGCCTTTCTGGTGGTGGGCGGCGGGGCCATTCTGGGTGGCTTCGAGATCCAGCAGGCGCACAGTGCAGGGCTGGGCAATTTCACCCGTGAAGGGTTGTTCCCCACCGGTTTCTGGTCCATTGCCATGACCCTGCTGGCAGTGGCCTTCGCGTTCTCGGGTACCGAGCTGATCGGCATCGCTGCCGGCGAAACTAAAGACCCGGAAAAGAACGTCCCCAAGGCCATTCGCACCACGGTCCTGCGCCTGGCGCTGTTCTTCATCGGCACCATCTTTGTACTGGCCACCTTGCTGCCGCGTGAACAGGCCGGGGTTATTGAAAGCCCGTTCGTGATGGTCTTTGCGATGATTGGTATCCCGTATGCGGCCGATATCATGAACTTCGTCATCATCACCGCGCTGCTGTCTGCCGCCAACTCCGGCCTCTACGCCGCTTCGCGCATGCTCTGGACCCTCAGCGACCAAGGCAACATGCCCCGCCGTTACGCCACGCTGTCGCGCCGCGGCACACCCTTCAATGCAATCGTGCTGAGCATGGCTGGCGGCATGGCTTCGCTGTTGAGCAGTGTGTTTGCCCCCGACACCATCTACCTGGCGCTGGTGTCGATTTCAGGGTTGGCCGTGGTGGTGGTGTGGATCAGCATCGCGGCCAGCCAGATCGCATTCCGCCGTCATTACATCGCCAGCGGCGGCAAGCTCGAGGACCTCAAGTTCCGGGTGCGTGGCTACCCGTTCGTACCACTGGGGGCCATTTTCTGCTGCGTACTGGCCTGCGTCGGCATTGCCTTCGACCCAGCTCAACGTGTTGCCCTGTACTTCGGCTTGCCCTTCATTGCCTGGTGCTACCTGGCCTATTGGCTGACGTGCAAGTACCGCAGCGGCCGTACGGGCCCGGTGGAAATTGTCGCCCCAGGTTCCGAGGCCGCCTGAGCAGGTGATACTAGGCCACCGGAACCTAGCCACGAGAAGCCGCCGATGACCCAGAAAACCTTGCCCCCCCTGAACTGGCTGAGAGCCTTCGAAGTGTCGGCGCGTTACTTGAACTTCACCCATGCGGCAGAAGAGCTGCACCTTACCCAAGGGGCTGTGAGCCAACAGATTCGTCACCTGGAAAGCCAATTGGGTGTGGCGCTGTTCAAGCGCCTGCCGCGCGGGTTGGGGCTGACCGAAGAAGGGCAGTCCTACCTGCCGGTGGTGCAGGACGCCATCAGCCGCCTTGCGGTCGGCACCAATGAAATCTTCGGGCAACGCCAACGTCGGCCCCTGAAGGTACGGGGCAGCCTGTCGTTCCTGCACTTCTGGCTGGCCCCGCGGCTGGCCGACTTTCGGCGTTCGCACCCGCAGGTGGACATCCGCTACATCAGCAACCTGTGGGTCAAGGAGCTGGATGCCGAAGATGATCTGGAAATCCGCTGGGGCAGCGGGCAGTGGGCCGGGGTAGAGGCGCAGCGCCTGACCCGCGACATGCTGGTGCCGGTGTGCGCCCCCGCGCTGCTGGCCAGCTGCCCGCTGCGCGACCCGCGCGACCTGGCCCGTGTGCCGTTGCTGCATGTGCTGGGTTACGAGGAGGGGTGGGGCTACTGGCTGGAGCGGGTCGGCGCCGATCAGGTCGATTCTTCCAGCGGCCTGCAGTTCGACACGCTGGTGTCGACCCTGCGCATGGCGGAGCTGGGGCTCGGGGTGGCGCTGGCACGCTCGTCGCTGGTAGAGGACCTGCTGCAGGAGGGGCGGCTGGTCGCTCCCTTTGCCCAGCGTATCGAGGCAAGCGAGTCGTTTTTCCTGGTACGCGGCCTGGGTGAAGCGTTGTCCCCCGATGCCCAGGCGTTCAGCCATTGGCTGGTGGCCATGGCGCATCGTTAATTTACGTAGCTATCTGGAGCACCGATGCAGTACACATCCACGCGCGGCAACGAGACACGGGTCGATTTCCGCACGGCATTGCTTTCTGGCCTGGCCGACGATGGCGGGCTTTATGTGCCCACCTCGGTGCCGGTGTTCAGCCCACAGGAAATTGCCAGCTGGTCGTGGTTGCCCTTCGACGAACTGGCCTGGCGGGTGATGGAACCGTTTGTCGGCGATACCCTCGACGAGCCTACCCTCAGGGCGCTGGTCAGCGACAGCTATCGCGGGTTCCGCCACCGCGGCATTGCGCCGTTGCAGCAGCTTGGCCATAACGAATGGATCCTGCAGCTTTTCCATGGGCCTACCCGGTCCTCCAAGGACTTTGCCGCGCAGTTGCAGGCGCGTTTTGTCCGGCACTTTCTGGGGGCGGAGTGCGAGCGGGTCATGCTGGTCGGTGCCAGCAACGGCGATACCGCAGTAGCGGCTATCGAAGCGTTGCGGCATTGCCCGGCAGCAGGCTTGCTGGCGCTATACCCCAGCGCAGGCACGCCCGCCGACCGCGCGGCAGTGATGCGCAGTGCCGCGTCCGACAGCGTGAGCTGCGTGGCCGTGGATGGCAGCTTTGACGATTGCCAGTCGCTGGTGTCGGCGCTGCTGCGTGACTGGCCATGCCCCGGGCTGATTCCGGTCAGCTTCAACTCCACCAACTGGGTCGGTGTGCTGGCGCAGATCGTGTTCTATTTCCATGCAGCGCTGCAGCTCGGTGGCGGGATACGCCCGGTCGGGTTCAGCATCCCCACGGCCAGTTTTGCCGAGATCTACGCGGGGTTCATTGCCCAGAAAATGGGCCTGCCGATCAACCAGATCATCGTCTCCACCAACCGCAACGATGCCCTGCACCGGTTCATCCACTGCAACCGCTACAGCCGTGGCTCAACCAGCCAGACCTTGTCACCGGTCATGGACTTTTCGCTGTTCTCCAACCTGGAGCGCTTCGTCTGGGAACTGTATGACCGCGATGGGGGGGCGACCCGGGCACTGATGGAGCACTTCGAGGCGTGTGGTGAGCTGAGCATCGGCAACCGCCAGTGGTTGCATGCGCGCATGCTGTTCGACTCCTATGCCGTGGACGACGTGCTGATTCGCGAAGAAATTGTCACGCTGTTCCACGAAACGGGCAGCGCAGTAGACCCTCATGCCGCGACAGGGGTATTCGCCGGGCGCCTGCACCGGCGCAACATCGGTGCGCCCATCGTCACGCTGGGGCAGTTTGCCCCCGAAAAGTCTGCCGGGCTGCTGGCGGAGCTGGGGGCCTGGCACGGTGAGGTGCCCGCCGGTGCGGTCAGCACAGCGGGCGATGGGCCGCTGTTGGCACCTGACGACCTGGCCGGTGTTCATGCCTTGTTGGCCCGGCTGCAGGCTGGGCGATGAAGCGCATCCTCGACCCCCTGGACGAGCGCATTCTCGCCGAGCTCACCGCCAATGCGCGTATCGCCCACGCCGAGTTGGGGTTGAAGGTGAACCTGTCGCGCAATGCGGTACGCCAGCGCATCGAGCGCCTGGAGCGCGACGGCGCCATTCAGGGCTACACCCTGCGCATCGGTGAGGGCAGACGGCCGGCGTCGTTGATCAACGCGGTGATCTTCGTCTACCGCTATGACCGCATGCGCGGTGACGCGGTACTCGATGCGCTGCGCCAGATCCCTGAGGTGATCCAGTGTGAAGTGCTCAGCGGCGAGTTCGACCTGATGTTGCGCGTCGAGGCCTCCAGCCCGGAGCGGGTGCACCATGTGTGGAAGGAAATCGCTGCCATGCCCGGGGTGGAGAACACGGTGACTTCGTTCGTCCTGGCTGCGGTGGTCTGAACCGCGTCTTTGCATCGGCTTGCACAACGCCGCCTGGGTTCGCGCCCAGGCGGCGTTGTGCGTTTTGCCCCGGCGCAGGTGCGCGCTTTGCACTGGCCAGATTGGCCAATAAATACAGCGGATTGCCATATTCAACTGGCAGTGCACGGCTCTTACGCTAGTCCTCATCGACCCACTGCCTGGACAGGACAGCAAACCATGACCGAATACAAAATTGCACTCGTTGGCTTTGGTGGCGTTAACCGCGCGCTTGCCCAACTGATCGCCGAACGCAATGCGCGCTGGCAGCAAGAGTTGGGCTTTGGCCTGAAAATCGTTGGTGTCACCGACTTGTTCCTGGGATCGGTGATCGACCGCGACGGCCTGGATGCCGCCATGCTGGCCGCGCTGCCGGCCCAGAAGGGTGCGCTGGCGCAAATCCCTCAAGGTTCGGCCGAGGCGTTCAATGAGGCGGTGATCAAGCAATCAGGCGCCGACATCATCGCCGAGGCCACATTCACCAACCCCAAGGACGGTGAGCCGGCGGCAACCTTCTGCCGCTGGGCGCTGGAGGCGGGCAAGCACGTGGTCACCACCAACAAGGGGCCGATTGCCTTGCATGCCCAGGCGCTCAAGGCCTTGGCCAAGGCCAACGATGTGTCGTTCGAATACGAAGGCGCCGTAATGAGCGGCACACCGGTGCTGCGCATGGCGCGCCAGACCCTGGCGGGCGCGGGCTTGGTAGGTTTCGAGGGCATTCTCAACGGTACCTCTAACTATGTGCTCACGCGCATGGAGGAAGGGCTTGGCTTCAACGAGGCGGTGGCCCAGGCACAAGCGCTTGGCTTTGCCGAGGCTGACCCGACCGCCGATGTGGAAGGCCATGACGTACGCCTGAAGGTGGTGATCCTCGCCAATGAGTTGCTCGGCGCCTGTCTGCAGGTGGGTGATGTGGCCTGCAGCGGTATCAGTGCCATCGACAGCGCAGCTATCGAGCGGGCACAGGCGGCGGGCGAGCGCTGGAAGCTGATCGGCAGCGCCCGCCGTGAAGCTGATGGCTCGGTGCGAGCCAGCGTCGAAGCGAAGCTGTTGCCTGGCCATCACCCTTTGGCGGGTATTTCGGGCGCCACCAATGCGCTGGCGTTCGACACCGAGTTGCTGGGGGCTGTAACCATGTCCGGCCCGGGGGCGGGGCGCATCGAAACGGCTTTTGCCCTGCTGTCGGACATTGTCGCCATTCACACCGCCGGCCATTCGGTCTGAGGAGCAACGTTCATGAGCCTGACTTCCGTATCGCGGGCGCTTGTTCAGCAACCCGCCTTGATCGATGTGTACAACCCCTTCGATGGCAGCCTGGTTGGCAGCGTCGACAACCTCGGCGCAGAAGCGGTGCCTGCCTTGCTCGCCCGTGCCCGTCAGGGTGTGCGTGAAAGTGCGGCGCTGCCCCGGCACCGCCGGGCCGCTATTCTGGAGCACGCCGCTCAGCTCATTGAACGGGATGCGGCAGACTTTGCCGGCCTGATCGTCGATGAAGCGGGCAAGACCCTGCGCCAGGCCGAGAAAGAGGTCAAACGCTGCATCAACACGCTCAAGCTGTCTGCCGAAGAGGCGCGGCGCAACGCCGGTGAGGTGGTGCCTTTCGATGCCTATGAAGGCTCCGAATCGCGTCAGGGCTGGTTCACCCGCGAGCCGTTGGGGTTGATCCTGGCCATTACCCCGTACAACGACCCGCTCAACCTGGTGGCGCACAAGCTGGGGCCAGCACTTGCAGGGGGCAATGCGGTCATTCTGAAACCCTCGGAACTGGCCCCTCTTTCTGCCCTGAAACTGGTGCAGTACCTGGTGGATGCAGGGTTGCCGGAGGCCGTCGTCACCGTAGCCACAGGGGGCGCCGAACTGGGCAAGGCGCTGGTGGCTGTGCGTGAGGTGCGCATGGTTTCCTTTACGGGCGGTTTCGCGACGGGCGAACAGATTGCGCACGGGGCTGGCTTGAAAAAACTTGCCATGGACCTTGGCGGCAATGCCCCGGTGCTGGTGCTCAAGGACTGCGACCTTGAAGCCACGGTCGAATCGTGTGTGTCGGGCGCGTTCTGGGCCGCCGGGCAGAACTGCATCGGCACCCAGCGCATTCTCGTGGATGCCTCGATCTACGAGGCGTTTCGTGCACGCTTTGTGGCATTGACCCAGGCGATGGTCTGGGGCGATCCGGGCCGGCGCGAAACCGATATGGGGCCGATGATCACCGAAGCGGCTGCACGGCAGATCGAAGCACGCGTCAACCAGGCGCTTGAGGGCGGTGCCCGCCTGCTCTGTGGCCACCAGCGTCAGGGGGCGGTCTATGCGCCGACAGTGCTCGAAAGCGTTGACCCCGTCAGCCGGCTGTGGCTCGAGGAGGTTTTTGCACCGGTGGTGATGCTGGCGCCCTTCGAGACTGTCGAGCAGGCGATAGCGCTGGCCAATGCCCCGGAGTACAGCTTGCATGCCGGTGTGTTCACCCGCGACCTGTCGCTGGCGTTGAGCCTGGCCCGGCGTATCGAGGCCGGCGGTGTAATGATCAACGACTCTTCCGACTACCGCTTCGATGCCATGCCATTTGGTGGGGCCAAGTATGGGAGTCTTGGGCGTGAGGGGGTACGGTTCGCCTACGAGGACATGACCCAACCCAAAGTCGTCTGCTTCAACCAGATGGGTTGAGGGGGAGGGTACCTCGATGATCACTCGCTACGGATCAAGCGCGCGGATGTCACTGGCGGTCAGTTACAGGGGCCTGTTTGAAACGGCAGGCATCGTGGCGGATGACCTGCAACAGGATGTGCAGGGGCAGTTGCGTCAGGCGCTGAGCGTGATCGACGGCCTGATGGTGCAGGCCAACGTCGGCAAGGCGCAGCTGACGCGGGTTCAGATGTGGCTGGCCGACTACCGCCACTTCGACCTGGTCAACGAAGTGTACGACGCCTGGTTGCAAGGCTTTGCAAAACCGGTGCGGGCCTGCGTGGGTGCCGACCTGGGGGCTGGCTACCTGGTAGAGGTGCAGGTATTCGCCGTGTGCCCCGAATAGTCCTTTTCTCTATGACGAGTACCACCGGTCAACGCACAAACCGTGGTACCGCCCGTACATAGATCAGTTCACTCACCAGCTCTACCAAGGTTTGTGTGATCACCGCCGCTGCCGCCAACCTGCGCATCTCTTCTGGCAACGCCAGCGCCAGCGGCAGCACCACCAGCGAGTTGCGCGTGGCTGCGCTGAACGTCACCGAGCGTGCCTCGCTGGCCGGCAGGCGCAGCAGGCGCGCACAGATGAAGCCGAGCACCGGCGCCAGCAGCATGAAGCCGATGTATACCGGAACCACCGGCAGCAAACGGTCGAAATCATGCAGTACCACGACAATCTGCGAAGCGATCACCACCATCAGCACCAAGGCCATCGCCGGCACTGGCAACCATGCCCAGGCGTCGTTCCAGGTCGCGACTGCGCGCGAGTGCCGGGCACCGGCGCTGGTGAGCACCGCGAGGACCATCGGCAACACGATCAACAGCACGAAGGCTTCCACGAACGGGGTGATGGAGATTGCCACCTGGCGGCTGCCACCCAGCATCAGGGCCAGGTACACCGGCAGCAGCACCAGTTGCGCCAGCAATAACAGGGGGGTTGCGGCCAGTGTCAGGCGTGAGTCGCCTTTGCCAATGTGGGTGAACACCACCACGTAGTCGATGCAGGGCGTAAGCAGCACCAGCAAGGCACCGACGAGGATCGCCGGGTGTTCCACCAGCCCGCGGGTGATGGCCCAGACAAGCAGCGGAACGAGCATGAAATTGGCCAGTAGCAGGGCCGTGATGAAGCGGCGGTTACCCAGGCCCTGGCGCAGGTCGAGGAAGGGTATTTGCAGGAACATCGCGTACATCAGCACGGCGATGGCGGGAGTGATCAGGGCTTCCAGATGCCGTGCGCTGTGGCTGGCCATCAAGCCGAAGGCAGCGGCTGCGAGCACGGCAGCGAAGTAGATCGGGATCTGGTGGGTCTCGAGTTGTTCTCTGGTCAAGGTGTGGCCTGTGCGGTGATCAACTGGGAACGCGGTCTTTGTGGGAGCGGCCTTGTGTCGCGATAGGGCCGCAAAGCGGCCCCTGCAATCTATGCATGATGCCGCGATCCTGGGGCCGCTGCGCGGCCCTATCGCGACGCAAGGCCGCTCCCACAGGGATCGCGCCAGCTTTTACAAATTGAGCAAGACAGTTGCTCCTCCAAAGAGCAGCAGTGCGTGTGAAGCAAACGAAATCAAACGAAAAAGCCCGGCACTGGGCCGGGCTTTTTCACTTCAGGCAAGCGCCAATCAGTTGCCGTAAACCGGCAGCTTCTTGCAGATGGCCTTGACCTTCTCACGGACGGCGTCGATCACCGCTTCGTTGTTCAGGTCGGCCAGGATGTCGCAGATCCAGCCGGCCAGTTCCTTGCACTCGGCTTCCTTGAAACCACGGGTGGTAACGGCTGGGGTGCCGAAACGCAGGCCCGAGGTGACGAACGGCGAACGCGGGTCGTTCGGTACCGAGTTCTTGTTGACGGTGATGAAAGCTTTGCCCAGTGCGGCGTCAGCATCCTTACCGGAGATTTCCTGCTTGATCAGCGACAGCAGGAACAGGTGGTTCTGGGTGCCACCGGAAACCACGTCGAAACCGCGCTCGATGAACACGCTGGCCATGGCCTGGGCGTTCTTCACGACCTGCTGCTGGTAAGCCTTGAACTCTGGCTGCAGGGCTTCCTTGAAGCAGATGGCCTTGGCCGCGATGACGTGCTCCAGCGGGCCGCCCTGGGCGCCCGGGAAGACGGCGGAGTTCAGCTTCTTCTCGATGTCGGCGTTGGCACGGGCCAGGATCAGGCCGCCGCGCGGGCCGCGCAGGGTCTTGTGGGTGGTGGTGGTAACCACGTCGGCGAACGGAACAGGGTTCGGGTACACGCCAGCGGCAACCAGGCCGGCAACGTGGGCCATGTCGACGAACAGGTAGGCACCGACCTTGTCGGCGATGGCGCGGAAGCGGGCGAAGTCCAGAACCTGCGAGTAGGCCGAGAAGCCGGCAACGATCATCTTGGGCTTGTGCTCGACAGCCAGGCGCTCGACTTCGTCGTAGTCGATCAGGCCATTGCTGTCGATGCCGTACTGGATGGCGTTGTACAGCTTGCCCGAGGAGCTTACCGAAGCACCGTGGGTCAGGTGGCCACCGTGGGCCAGGCTCATGCCCAGTATGGTGTCACCGGCAGACAGCAGGGCCAGGTAGACGGCAGCGTTGGCCTGGGAGCCAGCGTGCGGCTGTACGTTGGCGTAGTCGGCGCCGAACAGCTCCTTGGCACGGTCGATGGCCAGTTGCTCGACGACGTCGACGTACTCGCAACCGCCGTAGTAGCGCTTGCCTGGGTAGCCTTCGGCGTACTTGTTGGTCAGGACCGAGCCCTGGGCTTCCATGACTGCCGGGCTGGTGTAGTTTTCCGAAGCGATCAGCTCGATATGCTCTTCCTGGCGCAGAGCTTCTTGCTGCATGGCTTCGAAGAGCTCGGCGTCGTACTTGGCAATGGTCAAATCACGGCTGAACATGGCGGTCCTCAAGGATCGGGGTAATTTGGGTGTGCATTCTAACCGATTGATTCGCGGCTGGCATATGAAGTGGCGTCAAGTCGCAGACCAATGGGCTTCATCTTGCATCCCGCGCCGTTTCTGGGCTGGGCGGGGGCAGGAGTTGACCTGGAAGTCCGCTTTTTTATGCAGGAATGCGGCGCGGTGGATGGCACTGGCTTGGCCGGTGTTCGCGGGTAAACCCGCTCCTACGGGGACCTTGTGTGCGGTTCAATGGAACATGAACAAGGTCTCGTTGGAGAATTGCGCCTCGAACTGATGCGCCGGCATCGGCCGCCCGAACAGATAGCCCTGCACCTCGTCGCAACCATGCTCGCGCAGAAACTCCAGCTGTTCGTGGGTTTCCACGCCCTCGGCGATGACCGCCAGGTTGAGGCTGTGGGCCATGGCGATGATCGCCCGGGCAATCTGCGCGTCCTGCTCGCCTTCGGGCAGGCCGTCGACGAAGGTACGGTCGATCTTCAGGACGTCGATGGGGAACTGTTTGAGGTAGTTGAGCGACGAGTAGCCGGTGCCGAAGTCGTCTACCGCAATGCTCAGGCCGAGGTTCTTCAGGCTGGCAAGAATCTGCAGCGCCTCGTTCACCTCACGCATCAGGATACTTTCGGTCAACTCCAGTTCCAGGCACGCCGGCGGCAGGCCGCTTTCTTCCAGGATGTTGGCAATCCGCGTGCCCAGTTGGCCGTCGGAGAACTGCCGCGCCGAAATATTCACCGACACTTTCGGCACTCGCACCTTGGCCTTGTGCCAGGCCTTGAGCTGGCGGCTGGCCTCGCGCAGCACCCAGTCGCCCACGTCCACCACCAGGCCCAGTTCCTCGATCACCGGGATGAAGTCACCCGGCGGCACCAGGCCACGGGTCGGGTGACGCCAGCGCAGCAGCGCTTCGGCGCCGGTCAGGCGCTTGCCGTCGCCGCTGAACTGCGGCTGGTAATAGAGGATGAACTCGTTCTGCTCCATGGCATGGCGCAGGTCGCTTTCCAGCTCCAGGCGCTCCAGGGCGCTGGCGTTCATTTCGGCCTGGTAGAACTGGAAGTTGTTCTTGCCGCGCTCCTTGGCGTGGTACATGGCGGTGTCGGCGTTCTTCATCAGCTGGCTCAGCTCACTGCCATCCTGCGGGCTGAGGGCGATGCCGATGCTGGCGGTGACGAAGAACTCGCGGTTTTCCAGCACGAACGGCCGCACCAGGCTGCCGAGGATGTTCTCGGCCACGTGGATGGCGCGGTTCAGGGCCATTTCGCGGGTGGGGCGCGGCTGCAGCAGCAGGGTGAACTCGTCGCCGCCCATGCGTGCCACCGTGTCGTCGTCATCCACGCAGGCCAGCAGGCGCAGGGCCATGTCCTTGAGCATGCGGTCGCCGGCCGCATGGCCGAGGGAGTCGTTGATCGGTTTGAAGCGGTCGAGGTCGAGGAACATCAGCACCACCCAGGCCTTCTGCCGCTCGGCCTGCTGCAGGGCATTGTACAAACGGTCCTGGAACAGTGTGCGGTTGGGCAGGTGGGTAAGGGCGTCGTAGTAGGCCAGGCGGTGGATGCGCTGTTCGCTGGCCTTGCGTTCGCTGATGTCGGTGAAGAAGCACACGTAGCTGGCCAGGTCGCCTTCGTCGTCCAGTACCGCAGTGATGCCGACCCAGGCCGGGTAATGGTCGCCGTCACGGCGCTTGAGCCACACTTCACCTTCCCAGCTGCCGCGCTGGTGCAGTTGCTTGACCACATAGCGCAGGTGGCCTTCCTGCTGTTCGTCGACAGTGAGCATGCCCGGCAATTGGTCGAGCACTTCACTGACGGCGTAACCGCTGACGCGGCTGAACGCCTCGTTGGCCTGGACGATATAGCCGGCCGGGTCGGTGATGAGGATCGCCGACGTGGAATGTTCGAATACGGTCGCGGCCATGCGCAGGTCTTTTTCGGCACGGCGTTGCTGGCTGATGTCGCGGCCCACCCCGAGTACGCCTTCGAAGCGCTGGTCATCGTCCCACACCAGCACCAGGCGCAGCTCGATCGGGATCTTGCGGCCATCGGCACGCAGGCAGTCGAACAGGAACAGTTGGGTGGGTAACTGGCTGCGCAGTTGCGCCATCTGCGCCGGATCGCCCATGGCCTTGCTGACACGCTCCATCAGGCTGTAGATGCCGGTGAGCTGGGCTGGGTTGGCGACGATCGACTGCCAGCCGTTGGCGAAGATCCAGTCGGCCTGGTAGCCCAGCACGCTCTGTACCGAGGGGCTGACATAATTGAGCTTGAGCTGGTTGTCGGTGGAAAAGATCACGTCACTGATGCTTTCGGCGAGCATGCGGTAGCGTTGCTCGCTGTCACGTAGCGACTGGCTGGCCTCGATCTGAACGGTCACATCCTTGCCCACACCGATGATGCGCGTCACCAGGCCTTCGGCGTTGCGGGTCAGCACTTGCTCGCGGATGTCGTAGCAGCGCCAGCTTCCGTCGCGGTGGCGGAAGCGCAGCTGGCAGTGCAGCGGTTGGTCATGACCGCTGTCGCGCTGTTGTTGGCGCAGTGCCTGGTAGTGTGCGGCGTCCTCGGGGTGCAGCAGCAGCTCCCAGAAGCGGTCGCCCATCTGTGCCAGCTCGGTGCGGTCGTAGCCCAGGGTCTGGCCGAGGTGGCGGTTGCTGAAGATCATCCGCTGGCTGGGCACATCCTGCACATACAACTGGTCGGGTACGGTGCGTACCACGTCCGACCAGAAGCTTTCGCGCTCCAGTAGCGACAGCTCCACCTGTTTGCGGCTGGTGATATCGCTGATGCTGAGGATAACCGCCTGATAATCACGGCGCTGCAGCGGCATGCGGGCCATCAGCCACAGGTGCAGCTCGGTGCCCTGCGGTGTCGGCAGGCGCACTTCCAGCTCCAGCAACGGGCGTTGTTCGATCAGTGCGTCGATCAGTTGCATGCCGACGCTGTCTCGGCTGTCGCCAGTGCCATCGATCAGCCGCTGCCAGGCACCTTCGTGGCAGTCGATGTTCAGCAGCTGGCGCGCCACTTGGTTGACCTCGGTGATCTTCAGTTCCAGCAGCAGCGAGCGGCGCAGGTTCGGGTCCAGCGCCAGGCTGTGCTTGAGTGCGGCCCGGTTGCGCAGGTGGTAGCGATCGAGCTGGCCGGGCAGGCTGGACAGGTCGAGCACGCACAGGGCAACGCCGGTGCCTTCAAAAATTTCCTGATAACGCCGGCGGTCTTCCTGCAGCGCCCGCTGGCGGCGACGCATGTTGATCAGCGCCAGCACCGGCAGCAGGGCGCAGAACAGCACCAGCAGGCACTTGCCGAACAGCGCCGGCAATAGTTTTTGCCGGGCCAGTTTGGCGTCGAACAGACCGCGTAGCTGCCAGGTGCTGTTTTCGATGAAGGCCAGCATCACGCTTTGCAGCGGCTCGTCGCTGGTGTCGGCTGCGGCATGGCGCTGCAGCACCTCGCCGCTGCGGCTGTTTTCCAGCAGCCACTGCGGGTGGCCACTGCCCTCGAGGTGGAGGGTGAGCTCGCGGTAATAGTCCGGTGACAGGCGCAGTAGCCAGTAGCCGCTACCCTGTGCGGCATCCTGGCGCAGCAACAGGTACAGGAGGTGGTTGTCGGCCGAATTGGTGAAGAAGTACGGGCGTCCCTGGCTCAGCACGAGCAACTCGTCAAGCGACTGGCGGTCAGGGCTGCCGGCCAGGCTGTCGGCGCGTAGCTGCCCGACGTTGTCCAGCCAGGCCACGCTCTGCAGGGCGGGGAGGCGCTCGCGCAGGGTACCGAGCAGGCTGGGCAGGGCGGCAGGTGTTGGTGCATCAAGGTAGGGTTGCACCACGTTAACGGCCTGTTGCGCCTTGAGCGCCATGTTCAGGCTCAGGTGGTCGGCCAGTTCCGCGGAGGCGTCCAGGCTCTGTTTGCGCAATTCGGCCTGGGTATGATTGAACTGGGCGAACAGCTGCCACAGCAGCAGGCCCAGCAGGATCAGGGCCAGCAGCGCCAGCGCACCCTTGATCGACCCGCGCAGGAGAGTCGCGGGTGCTTGTGGGGCGGAACGCAATGACGACGGATGAGTAAGGTTGGTCAAGCGTTGATCCTGCGATTGGGCTGGCGATGGCAGGGAATGATCGTGCACGGAGCGTGCCGGCGCCGGGCTTGCGCACCGCGGTGGCGCACTATAAGGCCGGATACCCGAAACCGGCTAGCATGCCTCGGATTATGGCAAAGTGCCAGCCATGCTGACCGATGGTGGCTGCCGGGTGGTTCGGCAAGCCCCTGTAACCTGTGCGAGAATAGCGCCCGCTATACATGACAACGCATCGGAGATGTTCGGTTTTGGTTACTCACTTTTCCTCCAATGGCCTCGATTCCGCCTGCGGGCGCAGCAGTCAGACCCTTGTCAGCACTGCCGTGACCGAGGACGTATCCTGCAAGTCTTGCCAGCGTTCGCTGGGCAAACCCGAGGCGGCCGCTGCCGCCAAAAGCAAGGCCCCATCGCTGGCTGAACTGCGCAAGACCGCCAAGGTGGCAGCAGAGCCGGCTGTTGCCGTGGCGGCGGCCAAGCCGGCAGCCAAGGTGGTCAGCACTGCGCCTGCCAAACCGGCCAAGGCGGCCGAGCAGCAACCTGCCCGCAGTGGCGGCTTCAGCGTGAAGTCCGCCTGGGCCGCGCGCCTGGCCGAGCAGGGCGACCGTTGCCGCTTGCCGCGTGGCAAGGCCAAACAGCGTCACGTCTGAGCCTCTTCGGCTGCTGTGCCGGCCCTTTCGCGGGCTCGCCCGCTCCCACAGGAATCGTGGATTCTTCAGACTCTGTGGTGACTCCGGGGGGGGGGTATGCCCGCGAAGAGGCCGGCACAGGCAATGAATTCATCCCAGGGACCGCACTGGTCACACCCCACCATCGGCCCCTCCTATGCAACGCCGCGCGTTGGCGTAGAATGGTCGACTTTGTTCAATGACACCCCCAATACACATCTCCCTGGCCATGCTGCCGGGGCGATCGGCGATGTCTTTACCTATCTGATTAGAGGGCTTGGTTTTGGCTCAATACGTCTACACCATGCATCGGCTGAGCAAGGTCGTGCCGCCGAAGCGGGAAATTCTCAAGAACATTTCCCTGTCGTTCTTCCCAGGCGCCAAGATTGGCGTACTTGGCCTGAACGGCGCCGGTAAATCGACCCTGCTGCGGATCATGGCGGGCGTCGACAAGGAATTCGACGGCGAAGCCCGTCCGATGCCCGACATCAACGTGGGTTACCTGCCACAGGAACCGCAACTGGACCCAACCAAGACCGTGCGTGAAGTGGTCGAGGAAGCGGTCAGCGTAATCAAGGACGCCCAGGCCCGCCTGGACGAGGTCTACGCGGCCTACGCCGAGCCGGATGCCGACTTCGACAAGCTGGCCGCCGAA
The DNA here is from genome assembly GCF_043106005.1 of Pseudomonas sp. GLN_2. Taxonomy (NCBI): domain Bacteria; kingdom Pseudomonadati; phylum Pseudomonadota; class Gammaproteobacteria; order Pseudomonadales; family Pseudomonadaceae; genus Pseudomonas; species Pseudomonas sp. GLN_2. The sequence continues at coordinate 43,962 of NZ_JBICMC010000065.1, forward strand.
CAGGCCAAGCTGGAAGCCATCCTGCAGGCCGCTGATGGCCACAACCTGGAGCGCCAGCTGGACGTCGCTGCCGACGCCCTGCGCCTGCCGGCCTGGGATGCGCGCATCGAACACCTGTCCGGTGGTGAGAAGCGCCGTGTGGCCCTGTGCCGCCTGCTGCTGTCGGCACCCGACATGCTGCTGCTCGACGAACCGACCAACCACCTGGACGCCGATTCGGTGGCCTGGCTGGAGCGCTTCCTGCACGACTTCCCGGGCACCGTGGTAGCCATTACCCACGACCGTTACTTCCTCGACAACGTCGCCGGCTGGATCCTGGAGCTGGACCGCGGCGCCGGCATCCCGTACGAAGGCAACTACTCGGGCTGGCTGGAAGCCAAGTCGGAGCGTCTGGCGCAGGAATCCAAGCAGCAGAGCGCCCACGAGAAGGCCATGAAAGAGGAACTGGAGTGGGTGCGTAAAGGCGCCAAAGCCCGCCAGTCCAAGTCCAAGGCCCGTCTGCAGCGCTTTGAAGAAATGCAGTCGCAGGAATTCCAGAAGCGCAGCGAAACCAACGAAATCTACATCCCGGCCGGCCCGCGCCTGGGTGACAAGGTCATCGAGTTCAAGAACGTCACCAAGGGCTACGGCGACCGTGTGCTGATCGACAACCTGTCGTTCGCCATGCCCAAAGGTGCCATCGTGGGCGTTATCGGTGGTAACGGTGCCGGTAAGTCGACCCTGTTCCGCATGTTGATGGGCAAAGAGCAGCCGGACTCGGGCAGCATCGAGATCGGTGAAACCGTGCAGTTGGCCTGTGTGGACCAGAGCCGCGAGGACCTGGACGGCGCCAAGACCGTGTTCCAGCAGATCTCCGACGGTTCCGACCAGATCCGCATCGGCAACTACGAGATCCCTTCGCGTACCTACGTTGGCCGCTTCAACTTCAAAGGTGGCGATCAGCAGAAGTTCGTCAAGGACCTGTCCGGTGGTGAGCGTGGCCGCCTGCACCTGGCCCTGACCCTGAAGGAAGGCGGTAACGTTCTGCTGCTCGACGAACCGTCCAACGACCTCGACGTCGAAACCCTGCGTTCGCTGGAAGAAGCCCTGCTGGACTTCCCGGGCGCCGCGATCGTGATTTCCCACGACCGTTGGTTCCTGGACCGTGTGGCTACTCACATCCTGGCGTACGAAGATGACTCGAACGTGGTGTTCTTCGAAGGTAACTACACCGAGTACGAAGCCGACCGCAAGAAGCGTCTGGGTGATGCTGCAGCCCAGCCGCACCGTGTACGGCACAAGAAACTGGCCCAGTAAGCCGGTTTTCTGATGCACAAGAATGGGGCCCCAGGGGGCCCCATTTTTGTGCCTGGCGGACCGCTAAAAAGGGCGAAGCGAAGGTGTATTTTGTATACACTTACATAAAACGCACCAAATAATTTCAAAAAAACGACATTTCGCCCTATTCCGGTGCGATTGCTTCTTGGTACATTTCTGAAAAAACCAATAAGTCCAATCCTCTTGGTGAGATGTCTACCATGATCGAATCTGTCGACAATTTCCTTGCACGCCTAAAGCAGCGTGACCCAGGCCAGCCGGAATTCCACCAGGCGGTGGAAGAGGTGCTGCGCACCCTGTGGCCATTCCTTGAAGCCAACCCCCACTACCTGCAGTCCGGCATCCTCGAGCGCATGGTCGAGCCCGAGCGCGCCGTACTGTTCCGCGTCTCCTGGGTCGACGACCAGGGCAAGGTGCAGGTCAACCGCGGTTACCGCATTCAGATGAGCAGTGCCATTGGCCCGTACAAGGGCGGGCTGCGCTTCCACCCCTCAGTGAACCTCAGCGTGCTGAAGTTCCTGGCGTTCGAGCAGGTGTTCAAGAACTCGCTGACCTCGCTGCCCATGGGCGGTGGCAAGGGCGGCTCGGACTTTGACCCGAAAGGCAAGAGCGACGCCGAAGTGATGCGCTTCTGCCAGGCGTTCATGAGCGAGCTGTATCGCCACATCGGCGCTGACTGCGACGTACCGGCTGGTGACATCGGCGTGGGTGCCCGCGAAATCGGCTTCATGTTCGGCCAGTACAAGCGCCTGGCCAACCAGTTCACCTCGGTGTTGACCGGCAAGGGCATGACCTATGGCGGCAGCCTGATCCGCCCGGAAGCCACCGGCTATGGCTGCGTTTACTTCGCCGAAGAAATGCTCAAGCGTCAGGACAAGCGTATCGACGGCCGCCGCGTGGCGGTGTCTGGTTCGGGCAACGTCGCCCAGTATGCTGCGCGTAAGGTCATGGACCTGGGCGGCAAGGTGATCTCGCTGTCTGACTCTGAAGGTACCTTGTATGCAGAAGCCGGGCTGACCGACGCTCAGTGGGACGCCTTGATGGAGCTGAAAAACGTCAAGCGTGGACGTATCAGCGAGCTGGCCGGGCAATTCGGCCTGGAGTTCCGCAAGGGCCAGACCCCGTGGAGCCTGCCGTGCGACATCGCCCTGCCATGCGCCACGCAGAACGAGCTGGGCGCCGAAGATGCCCGCACCTTGCTGCGTAACGGCTGTATCTGTGTGGCCGAAGGCGCCAACATGCCGACTACCCTCGAGGCTGTGGATATCTTCCTGGACGCCGGCATTCTGTACGCCCCGGGCAAGGCCTCCAATGCGGGCGGTGTAGCCGTGTCGGGCCTGGAAATGTCGCAGAACGCCATGCGCCTGCTGTGGACGGCCGGTGAAGTGGACAGCAAGCTGCACAACATCATGCAGTCGATTCACCATGCATGCGTGCACTACGGTGAAGAGGCGGATGGCCGGATCAACTACGTCAAGGGGGCGAACATCGCGGGCTTCGTGAAAGTGGCCGATGCGATGCTGGCTCAGGGCGTGGTCTGATCTGAGACCGTAGGGGCCGCTTTGCGGCCCATCGCGACGCAAGGCCGCTCCCACAGGGATGGCGCCAGCTTTTAGAAATTGAGCAAGACAGTTGGCTCAGGGCGTGGTCTGATCTGAGGCCGTAGGGGCCGCTTTGCGGCCCATCGCGACGCAAGGCCGCTCCCACAGGGATGGCGCCAGCTTTTAGAAATTGAGCAAGACAGTTGCTTCCACAGGCTGGACTGCACCCGAGAAGTTGGACAACCAGGCAGTCAAGGCCCTGTGGGAGCGGCCTTGCGTCGCGATGGGCTGCAAAGCAGCCCCAGGGCCCTCAATCCTCACCGAGAATCTCAACCACCTCTATCACCTGTTCCCCCACCGGCCGCCGCCAGACCACCTCATCCCCCGGCCCAGCCCCGAGCAAAGCCCGCCCCAGCGGCGAACCCCAGTTGATCAACCCGTGCCCGGCATCCGCCTCATCCTCGCCTACCAGCCGCACCACCTGCTCCTGGTCATGCGTGTCGACAAACCGCACCCGGCTACCAATCTGTACCTTGCTATGCGCCACCTGTGCGCTTTGCACCCGCGCGCTGAAGTAGCGCAGATCCCGCTCGGTATCGGCCAGCCGTTGCTTGTCGCCCTGTTCGCCCTGCGCCTGCAGTTCGCTGCGCAAGGCATTCAGCTCGGCCACACGCGTTTGCAGCTGGTGCAGGCCGCTGGCCGTCACATAGTTGGGTTGGTCGCTGATGCGCCGTTCGACCGGCTGGTCGGCCTGGGCGGCGGCTTGGTCTTCGTTGACGAATGCTCGGCTCATGCAGGGCCTCCTTGTGCGTGAGACCATCATGGCAGGCCGCCGGTTTAAAGGAATGTCCGTTTGCGACTCAGTTGTGGCGATAGGCCTTGGCAGCGCCGCGGTCCTTTTCCTGTTCCCACTCGCGGTCGCGCTGGTCCCAGAAGCGCTCGTGGTATTGGCGCTGTTCTTCGCTGTTCTGCATGGCATGACATTGGCGGAAGCCATCGTCCCAGCCGGTTTCGTACTGGCGCTCGTGCAGGTAGCGCGGTACGTTCTTGCGGAAGTTGCCCACCATCAGCCCGGCCGCCTGGCGGCCACTGCTGCAGCCGTCCTGGAAGCCATCCGCATAGGCAGGAGGGTAGCCGTGGTTGACCATCTGCTCGTGGGTGGTTTCGCAACCTGACAGCAACACCGCAATGCACACGCCAAACCAGTACCGCGACATAGCCACAAGGCCCTCCAGTTGATGATGGGAAGTCTAGGTGGCGGTTTGTCGGATAGGTGTCAAAACAGTGTCAAAGAGTTGGTTCAGTCACACTGCTTTACTAGCCTAACTGGCCAATTCGCGGGCAAGCCCGCTTCCACAGGTACTTCACAGGCCTCGAATCTTGTGGGGCTCTGTGGAAGCGGGTGTGCCCGCGAAAGGCCGCAAAGCGGCCTCAGTAGTGATACCACTTCAGCTCCAGCATCACCTCGTTTTGCGCCGTAGCCAGGTGGCTGAATTCCCGCGAGGCGCTCAACCGAAGCCCAAGGTTCTGGCTGATTTCCCACTGCTGATTCAGGCTCACACTGCGTCGCACCTCGCCGTTGGTGAAGTAATCGCCCTTGGCCTCCAGCGTCATGTTGCCCAGCCCGTTGCGCCACAGCAGCCCGCCATTGAAGCCAGCCGCCGGGGCAATGAACTGAGCGAAGTCGTTGTGATGCTCGACCCGCACTGTGCCCAAGGCAAACCCCAGCAAACCGTCGGCCAGCTGCCAGGTGCCGCCAGCGCCGCCATTCACATGGCTCACCAGCACTTCGTCATCATGCTTGCCCGGCACCCGCTCCAGCCCCCCAGCCACTTGCCATGACCAAGGCTTGAGCAGCTCGTTACGGGGTGTCAGTGAACGGATGGTGGCCAGGTCCAGGCGCTGCACCTGCCAATCGTTGCCTTCGTACTGGCGCAGCTTCAATTGCAGGATTTCGATCTGTGCGCCCAGCGGGAAGCCATAGGCGTTGTCATTCAGGTCGTGGTAGGCCATGCGCAGGCCATATTCGGCGTAGGCGCGGTCTTCACGGGTGCCCACGCCCAGTTGCCAGGTGCGCGAGTCATGGCCATCCTCGGGCAGGCCGGGGCGCTCGATCTGCAGGGGCGGCGGCGGGTTGCCGTTGATCGCCCGCAGCAACTCGAAGCTGCGTTTGGCCTGCCCTGGGTCGCGTTCCTGGCCATTGGCCCGATAGCGCTCAAGGCGATACGCGGCATCTTGCACCAACGCTTGGCGTTCGCGAGGCAGGGCCTGGAATTCAGGGCTTTGCAATTGCGCAGTGTCGGCGCTTACAGCCAGCACCTGGCGTTTTTCGTTGTGGTCGAGAGGCTCGGCCCTGGCCAGCAATTCACGTTCGCGAGAGGGGCGGTAGGTTTCGCTGGCGACCAGGCCGGACTGCTTCACGGCTTTCACCGTGTCGGTGGGAATGGCGGTCAGCGGGAACTGAGACGTCAGGTCCAGGCTTGGCCGGGCCACTTGCAGCAGCTCCAGCAGGCGATAGGAGCAGTTTTCGTCGAAGAAGAAGTAGTCGAACTGGATCTGCTTCAGCTCCCACACATGCTCGACCATACGTCCGGTTTCTTCGGGGGTCAGGTCCAGCTGGTATTCCCACAGGTCGCGGTTTTCCAGGCTGCGGTATTCGGACAGTTTTTCCTGGTAGGGCATCAGCGCGAACAGCCCCGGGTAGCCACCCATCAGGCCTTTCCAGGCGTACAGGATGCTGTTGTCGCTGCCTTCGATATAGGCACCGAAGTTGATGGCGTAGCTCAGCAGCGTGGTGTCGTCGCTGCGGGTGTTGGACTGGTCGATGCGCAGCAGGGTGTGCCCGAACATCGACGACGGGCTGTTCAGATAGGCTGCCGGGAAGATCAACGCGGCGCTGTGCGGGTCGATCGACTGGTACCAGGTCTTGAATTCCTGGCAGTCCGGTTGTGGCAAGTCTTGCAGGTCGAGCTGTTCGCGCAGCCAGCGGGTGCGCGCGGGGAATACGCACTGGGCGTGCTTGTCACCGAGACTGGCCGGGGCATACAGCGCATCGACCGTAGCCTTGAGTTCCTGGTCCGGATGGTGCGCGCCATCTTCGGCGAGGAAGAACGCATCATCATCCACATAGCTGCGCCAGCCGCCGAGCTTGGCGGTTTCGTAATGTCCAATGGCGAGCCAGTAAGGGGTATTGGCCAATTGCTGGAGACGGCCTGGATCCAGCAGGGGGGCGGCATGAACAGGGGCGCAGGCACACAGCGCCAGGGCAGCGAGGCGTTTGAGCATATCGGGCAACTACTTCTTGACGATGCCGAAAAAGGCGAAACCCGCCCCGGGTGGGGCGGGAGCAGCTGTGCTTAGGCCTCGGTAGCGTATTTGGCCAGGCGTGGGTCGCTCTTCAGAACGGCCAGGGTGTTGCTGTGGACAGTTTCGGCAGTGACGTCGGCGCTGCTGAAGATCTGGTTGAAGTGCTGGTGGGTGACCGAGTTGAAGTAGCTGCGGTCCTCCGGTGCTACGCCGAGAACGACGGCATAGGTGGTCAGTGCTTCGCCCTGGCCCATGGCCATGTCTTCGGAAAGCTCGTTCATCATGCCGTTCATGGCGAACCAGGACTTGCCGCCGTAGGTCAGCGAAGCCTTGGTCGAGCAGCCGTTGGTGCCGGAGGTCATGCCGAAGGTGGCGTTACCGGAGGTGCCGTTGGTGGTAGAAGCCAGGAAGTGTGCCGGCGTGCCGCGCTGGCCTTCGAACAGCATGTTGCCCCAGCCGCAGTTCGGGCCGCCAGGCGCTTCGGCCATTGCGTTCAGCGAGACCACGGTGAACAGAGTACCCAGAAGAATCCGTTTCATAGCATTTGTTCTCTTTGTCTTAACCAAGGGTCAGGGTTTCTGGCAACTCGGTTGCCAGGTCGGGAAAGCTTTTCACCCACCCGCGCAGCTTGGAGTTTAGGCACGATCTAAAGGTTGCGTTGTTGATTGCGAAAAATTTGCTGTCACAGGACTGCACCGGCTGCGACATAAAGTCCCGTGGAGCCTTGCAAGGCGCGCGCGGGCAGCGCCAGAATGCTGCGTATCTGCCCGCCGAAGTAAGGAAACCCAATGCCCGATCCTGTCGCTGCGCGCCTGCGTCTTGCGCCTGAAGCCCTGACCCGGCGTTTCTCACCCGAGCAGTTTGCTTTTACCCATACCGACGATCTGGAGCCGTTTCGCGGAGTTCTGGGCCAGGAACGTGCTGTCGAGGCCCTGCAGTTTGGCGTGGCCATGCCGCGTCCTGGTTACAATGTGTATGTGATGGGCGAGCCCGGCACCGGGCGCTTCTCGTTCGTCAAGCGCTACCTCAAGGCCGAGGGCAAGCGCCAGCAGACCCCGGCCGACTGGGTCTACGTCAACCACTTCGACGACACCCGTGAACCACGCGCACTGGAGCTACCGTCCGGAAGCGCCGCCGAGTTCATCAGCGACATGGGCGGATTGATCGACAACCTGCTGTCGACGTTCCCGGCGGTGTTCGAACACCCGTCCTACCAGCAGAAGAAGGGCGCCATCGACCGCGCTTTCAACCAGCGTTATGACCGTGCTCTGGATGTGATCGAGCGCGCGTCGCTGGAAAAGGACGTGGCCTTGTACCGCGATGCCAGCAACGTCGCCTTCACGCCGATGGCGGATGGCAAGGCGCTGGATGAAGCTGAATTTGCCCAATTGCCGGAGGAGGTGCGCGAGCAGTTCCACGAGGACATTGCCCTGCTTGAGGAGCGCCTCAACGAAGAGCTGGCCAGCCTGCCGCAATGGAAGCGCGAATCGAACAACCAGCTGCGCCAGCTCAACGAAGAAACCATCACCCTGGCACTCCAGCCGTTGCTGGCGCCGCTGTCGGAAAAGTACGCCGAAAACGCGGCGGTTTGCGCCTACCTGCAATCGGTGCAATTGAACCTGTTGCGTACGCTGGTCGAGCAACTGGTCGATGACAGCAAGTCCGACGCTGTGGCCCGCAAGCTGCTCGAAGAGCAGTACGCGCCCAGCCTGGTGGTGGGCCATCACGCTGACGGTGGTGCGCCGGTGGTGTTCGAGCCGCACCCGACCTACGACAATTTGTTTGGCCGTATCGAATACAGCACCGACCAAGGTGCGCTGTATACCTCCTATCGCCAACTGCGCCCAGGCGCGCTGCACCGGGCCAACGGCGGCTTCCTGATTCTGGAAGCCGAGAAAATGCTGGGCGAGCCGTTCGTATGGGACGCGCTCAAGCGTGCGCTGCAGTCGCGCAAGCTGAAGATGGAGTCGCCGATCGGTGAGCTGGGCCGTGTTGCTACTGTCAGCCTGCAGCCGCAGGTGATTCCGCTGAACGTCAAACTGGTGATCATCGGCTCGCGCCAGCTGTACTACGCGCTGCAGGACCACGACCCGGACTTCCAGGAGATGTTCCGCGTGCTGGTGGACTTCGATGAAGACATGCCGATGGTCGACGAGAACCTGGAGCAGTTCGCCCAGCTGTTGCGCACCCGCACCAACGAAGAGGGCATGGCGCCGCTGACCAGTGACGCGGTGGCGCGTCTGGCCACCTACAGTGCGCGTCTGGCTGAAAACCAGTCGCGCCTGTCGGCGCGTATCGGCGACCTGTTCCAGTTGGTCAGCGAGGCTGATTTCATTCGCCAGCTGGCCAGTGACGAAATGACCGACGCAGGCCACATCGAGCGTGCGCTCAAGGCCAAGGCCACCCGTACCGGTCGTGTGTCGCAACGGGTGCTGGACGACATGCTCGCCGGCATCATCCTGATCGACACAGAAGGCGCGGCCATCGGCAAGTGCAACGGCCTGACCGTGCTGGAAGTGGGTGACTCGGCGTTCGGCATGCCCGCGCGTATTTCGGCCACCGTCTACCCCGGCGGCAGCGGTATTGTCGATATCGAGCGTGAGGTCAACCTTGGCCAGCCGATCCACTCCAAAGGGGTGATGATCCTCACCGGTTACCTGGGCAGCCGCTATGCCCAGGAGTTCCCGCTGGCGATCTCCGCGAGCATCGCCCTGGAGCAGTCCTACGGCTACGTGGACGGCGACAGCGCCTCGCTGGGCGAAGCCTGCACGCTGATCTCGGCCTTGTCGCGCACACCGCTCAAGCAGTGCTTCGCCATTACAGGTTCCATCAACCAGTTCGGTGAAGTGCAGGCGGTGGGTGGGGTGAACGAGAAGATCGAGGGCTTCTTCCGCCTCTGCGAGGCGCGTGGCCTGACCGGCGAGCAGGGGGTGATCATTCCGCGTGCCAACGTCGCCACCCTGATGCTTGACGAGCGCGTGTTGCAGGCGGTGGAGAACGGCATGTTCCACGTCTACGCGGTCAGCCAGGCTGATGAGGCGCTGAGCCTGTTGGTGGGCGAGGAGGCCGGGGTACTCGACGACAAGGGGCTGTTCACCGAGGGCAGCGTCAACGCTCGGGTGGTGGAGCGCCTGCGTGAAATTGCCGAGATGATCAGCGAGGAAGACATCGAGAAGGCAGAAAAGGAACGCCTGGAAGAGGTAATTGCCCAGGCCAAACCAGCCTGAGTCAATAAACTGGCGCTGGCGGCGATGTGCTACCGTTCAGCGCCAGTTTTCCATCTTTCTGTACTGTTCCTCTATGCTGGAACTTAAGGACGGTACAGCGTTCAGGATGGAAACAGCCTGAGGGTTTCGGGCTGAACAAGGCTCATTGGAGGGGACGCGGCCATGCGCAACCTCAGCCTCACACGCCAGTGCCTGGGCCTGGTGACCCGTATCGAATGCAGCATCCGCCCGCTGGCCGGTGACAACGGCATGTGGACGTTGCTGTTCGCCGCCGGCATGGCCGGTGAACAACCCTCCGCGATCAAGGCGCAGGGCCCGTTTCATGGGCCACTGGTGGCCGAGTCGGTGCTCAATGCCATTGTCGACAGCCTGACCCTGCATGGGTACCAGGTGGCCGAGGACCCGCAGATCTGGTGTTTGCATTTGCAGGCGCAGTTGCGGCGGATCAATGGTGAGCGGTGTCGCAATCTGGGGGATTACCAATTTCATCCTGAGACCTGAAGAATGCCGGGGCCGCTTTGCGGCCCATCGCGACACAAGGCCGCTCCCACAGGTACAGCATCGCCTTGCTGTGAGAGTGTGGCCTTGTGTCGCGATCAGGCTGCGGAGCAGCCCCCGGGCTTTTGCTGTAACAGGTGGCTGGCTATACTCGCCGTCGCTTTTTTAGTCACCTGATGAGTCCTGAACTTCATGGAACGTATCCTCGAAAACGCGATGTATGCCTCGCGCTGGCTGCTCGCACCGATCTACTTCGGCCTGTCCCTCGGCCTGCTGGCCCTGGCGCTGAAATTCTTCCAGGAAGTGGTCCACGTCCTGCCCAACGTCTTTGCCCTCAGCGAAGCCGACCTGATCCTGGTGATCCTGTCGCTGATTGACATGTCGCTGGTCGGTGGCCTGCTGGTGATGGTGATGATTTCCGGTTACGAGAACTTCGTCTCGCAGCTGGACATCGATGAAAGCAAGGAAAAGCTCAACTGGCTGGGCAAGATGGACTCCTCGTCGCTGAAGATGAAGGTTGCCGCGTCGATCGTGGCGATTTCGTCCATTCACCTGCTGCGGGTGTTCATGGATGCGCAGAACATCTCCACCGATTACCTGATGTGGTACGTGATCATCCACATGACCTTCGTGGTCTCGGCGTTCTGCATGGGCTACCTGGACAAGCTGACCAAGCACTGAGTCCTGCCAGGCCTCACTGCAATTCCTGGGGGGGGCGGGCATGCCCGCTCCCACAGAGATCAACTGACGAGTGGCGTCAGTCATGCCTTGCGCATTCTCCCTTCCTGTACAAAAAATGAGCTCTCATGCGTGGTTCCCATCGCGAGGTGCTCTCATGAACCTGCATCAGCTCAATACCGAGGCCAGGGCTGGCCATGTCGAAGAACTGAACCTGATCGCCATCGAGGGCGGTGACTACCTGCTCGAGGCCCGGGTCAAAGGCCATGCTCACCCCCTGTCCGATACCCGCGGTGAACGCTTGCGCGTGCACTCGGTGGAGGATGCGCGCAAGTTGCTGCTAACCATCCCCATGGTCTCGATGAACCTGGTGCACTGGTCGGTGCAGGACGAAATGTGCGGCATGGGTACGCACCCGGAAGAAGACCTGAAGGTGCCGATTTCCCAGCGTTCGGCCTGGTAGCTGCTCGCAGCGCCCCAGTGTGCTAGGCTGCTCGCCCTTTTTATCAAGGGCGCGGCTGCATTGCGCCCTGCAGTGGAGCACGACAATGTCCGAACTCAACCTGTCTACCGACGAAACGCGCGTCAGCTACGGTATCGGCCGTCAGCTGGGCGGCCAGCTGCGCGACAACCCGCCGCCAGGCGTTAGCCTGGAAGCCATCCTGGCCGGCCTGACCGACGCCTTCAACGGTGCCGACAGCCGCGTCAGCGAAGCCGACCTGTCGGCCAGCTTCAAGGTCATCCGTGAGGTGATGCAAGCCGAAGCTGCAGCCAAGGCCGAAGCCGCCGCTGCTGCTGGCAAGGAGTTCCTGGTCGAGAACGCCAAGCGTGAAGGCATCACCACGCTGGCTTCGGGCCTGCAGTTCGAAGTGCTGACCGCTGGCGAAGGCGCCAAGCCGACCCGCGAAGACAACGTGCGTACGCACTACCACGGCACCCTGATCGACGGCACCGTGTTCGACAGCTCCTACGAGCGTGGCCAGCCGGCTGAATTCCCGGTCGGCGGCGTGATCGCTGGCTGGACCGAAGCCCTGCAGCTGATGAACGCTGGCAGCAAATGGCGCCTGTACGTGCCAAGCGAGCTGGCTTACGGCGCCCAAGGCGTTGGCAGCATCCCGCCGCACAGCGTACTGGTGTTCGACGTCGAGCTGCTCGACGTTCTGTAATGCCCTAGAGGCCGGCCCTGCCGGCCTCAATTCCAGTCTGTCCCCCCAGGGCGCAATGCCCGCGCATAGCAGAACAGAAACAGATTCCGTACCAGTTCCTTGAGCACCCCCGGCTCACTCGAATTCAGCCCGCTCATGTCCAGGTCACCCTGGTCACGCAGTTCGTCGAGGGCTTCTTCTTCAAGCACCGCGCACACTTCGCCGGTTTCCCGATGAAGAATGCGCAGGTAGGGGTGAGGGCGTTCCAGCCAGGCGTCGATCAGATAAGTCATGGCAATTCTCCTTGGACAGCAATTCCAATGAGAATAATTCTTATTACGTAAATGGCAAGCGCCAATTGCCGGATTTTTGTGTAATCAGACTTTGCGGACGAACTCGGACTTCAGTTTCATGGCACCGATGCCGTCGATTTTGCAGTCGATGTCGTGGTCGCCGTCGCACAGGCGGATGTTCTTGACCTTGGTGCCAACCTTGACCACCAGGGACGAACCCTTGACCTTGAGGTCCTTGATCACGGTGACGGTGTCACCGTCTTGCAGGATGTTGCCGACCGAATCCTTTTTCACCACCTCGTCACTGGCCGCCTCGGCATCGCCGCCGGCCGACCACTCGTGGGCGCATTCAGGGCAGATCAGCTGAGTGCCATCCTCATAGGTGTATTCGGAGTTGCATTTTGGGCAGGGTGGCAGAGTGCTCACTTCGGTTCCTCAAACAAACAGACGGGCGGTTAAAAGCCCACATTGTAAAAGGTAATTTCCCGGAAGTGATTATGTCCGGACAAAAAGCATCGCGGGCAAGCCGGCTCCCACAAATGGTGTAGGAGCGGGCTTGCCCGCGAATGAAGGCGACTCGGTCTGTCAGTGCGTACGCGCGACCGCAAACTCGCTCAGTTCAACCAGCGCATCCCGGTATTCACTGGCAGGCAGCACTTCGAGGCAGGCGATGGCACGCTTCACGTAATCGCGTGCCAGCTCGGCGGTGTACTGCAGCGCGCCCGACTCCTCGACCGCGACGCGAATCTGTTCCAGATCTTCCAGGCCACCCTTCTGGATCGCCTGGCGTACCAGCGCCGCCTGCTCGGCAGTGCCTTCGCGCATGGTGTAGATCAGTGGCAGGGTAGGTTTGCCCTCGGCCAGGTCGTCACCGACGTTCTTGCCCAGGGTCTGCGAGTCACCCTTGTAGTCCAGCAGGTCGTCGACCAGTTGGAAGGCCACGCCCAGATGGTCGCCAAAGGTACGCAGGGCTTCGCGCTGCTCGTCGGTGGCCTGGGCCAGTGCCGCAGCACTGTGGGTAGACGCTTCGAACAGCATCGCCGTCTTGCCGCGAATGACCTCCATGTAGACTTCCTCGGTGGTGCTGGCGTCGCGTACGCGCGACAGTTGCAGCACTTCACCTTCGGCAATCACCCGGGTGGCCTTGGACAGAATCTGCATGACCGGCATCGAGCCCAGTTCGACCATCATTTCGAACGAGCGCGAATAAAGGAAGTCGCCCACCAGCACGCTCGGCGCGTTGCCCCACAGGGCATTGGCGGTAGAGCGGCCACGGCGCATGCCGGACATGTCGACCACGTCGTCGTGCAGCAGGGTGGCGGTGTGCAGGAACTCGATGGTGGCGGCCAGCAGGCGCAGGTCGTCGCCTTCGCGGCCCAGGGCCTTGCCACACAGCAGTACCAGCAGGGGACGCAGGCGCTTGCCACCGGCGGACGTGATATAGTCGCCGATCTTCGATACCAGCGGCACGCGCGAGGTCAGCTGCTTCTTGATGATCTCGTCGACGGCGCTGAAATCATCAGCCACCGCGCGGTAGAAGGTTTGGGGTTGCATCGGCTGCTCCAGTGAGGTTGCGCGGCATGCTAGGTCGCAGGTCCCGGTGTGTCAAGGCGCGGTGCCCGCTGGCCGGGGGCGGCACTTGCAAGCAAAACCGCGGTTGCGTACAATCGCGCACCCTAACTTCCTGGGCAGCACCTGCCTTACGCAATTGCGCCGGGCCGTTCCAGCCCTGTGCAGCCATGCCAGCCAATACTCATCATATAAAGCGCTGGGTGAGCAGGATTATCGGAGAAATACCATGTCTTACGCAGTAATCGTTACCGGCGGCAAGCAGTACAAAGTCGCTGAAGGTGAATTCCTCAAGATCGAAAAACTGGAAGTCGCCACTGGCGAATCCGTGACCTTCGATCGCGTTCTGCTGGTCGCCAACGGTGAAGAAGTCACCATCGGTGCTCCAGTTGTTGCTGGCGCTAAAGTAGTGGCCGAAGTCGTTTCGCAAGGCCGCCACGACAAGGTTCGCATCATCAAGTTCCGTCGTCGTAAGCACCACATGAAGCGTATGGGCCACCGCCAGTGGTTCACCGAGATCAAAATCACCGGCATCCAGGCTTAATCCCCTAGATCCCCTGAATTTATTTGGAGAATTGAACCATGGCTCACAAGAAGGCTGGTGGTAGTACTCGTAACGGTCGCGACTCAGAATCGAAACGCCTTGGCGTGAAGATGTATGGCGGCCAGGTTATCAAGCCAGGCAACATCATCGTCCGTCAGCGCGGTACCGAATTCCACGCTGGCTACGGCGTTGGCATGGGCAAGGACCACACCTTGTTCGCCAAGATCGAAGGCGTGATCAAGTTCGAGAAGAAAGGCGAGTTCATGCGCCGTTACGTGAGCATCGTCGCCGCTTAATCGCGACGTCGCTCCAGAAGCCCCGTCATGCGACGGGGCTTTTTCGTTTGTGGTGAGCCTCTTGCAAAGCTGTTTGTCTGGGTTGCCGGCGTTGGTTTCTACGGTCGTACGGGGCCGCCGCGCTCATTTTTGCAAGAGCCTCATGTTTTTGAGTCATTCAGCTCGTCTACCGACGAGAGGCGGTTTTAATGAAGTTTGTTGACGAAGTATCCATTCGGGTCAAGGCCGGTGACGGTGGCAACGGTTGCATGAGCTTCCGTCGCGAGAAGTTCATCGAGAACGGCGGCCCTAACGGCGGTGACGGCGGTGACGGTGGCTCGGTGTACATGATTGCCGACGAAAACCTGAACACCCTGGTCGACTACCGCTACACCCGTCACCATGAAGCCCAGCGTGGCTCCAACGGCGGTAGCACCGACTGCACCGGCAAGAAGGGTGAAGACCTGTTCCTGCGCGTGCCGGTCGGCACCACCGTGATCGATGCTTCCACACAGGAAGTGATCGGTGACCTGGTTACCCCCGGCCAGAAGCTGATGGTCGCGCAAGGTGGCTGGCACGGGCTGGGCAACACCCGTTTCAAGTCGAGCACCAACCGTGCACCGCGCCAGACCACCCCAGGCAAACCGGGTGAGCAGCGTGACCTGAAGATGGAAATGAAGGTGTTGGCCGACGTCGGCCTGCTGGGCTTGCCGAACGCTGGCAAGAGTACCTTCATCCGTTCGGTCTCGGCCGCCAAGCCGAAAGTCGCCGACTACCCGTTCACTACCCTGGTGCCAAACCTGGGCGTGGTCAGCGTCGACCGCTGGAAGAGCTTCGTCATCGCCGACATCCCCGGCCTGATCGAAGGCGCCTCTGAAGGTGCCGGTCTGGGTATTCGCTTCCTCAAGCACCTGGCGCGTACTCGCGTGCTGCTGCACCTGGTGGACATCGCGCCGCTGGACGAAAGCAGCCCGGCCGATGCCGCCGAAGTCATCGTCAACGAGCTGACCCGCTTCAGCCCGTCGCTGGCCGAGCGTGAGCGCTGGCTGGTGCTGAACAAGGCCGATATGGTCATGGACGACGAGCGTGACGAGCGTGTGCAGGAAGTGATCGATCGTCTGGAGTGGGAAGGCCCGGTCTACGTGATCTCGGCTATTTCCAAGCAGGGCACCGACAAGCTCAGCCACGACCTGATGCGCTACCTCGAAGACCGCGCCGACCGCCTGGCCAACGACCCGGCCTACGCCGAAGAGCTGGCCGACCTCGATCAGCGCATTGAAGACGAAGCCCGTGCCCAGCTGCAGGCCCTGGACGACGCCCGTACCCTGCGCCGTACCGGCGTCAAGAGCGTGCACGACATTGGCGACGATGACGGTTGGGACGATGATTTCGAGGACGACGAAGACGGTCCGGAAATCATTTACGTGCGCGACTGATCGGTTGCAGTACACTAAACGCCGCTCTCTGGAGCGGCGTTTTTGTATCCACGGTATCTACAGATTCGACATAGGTTGGAAGAAGATGCGAAGCAAGGTGACGGGCGCCAAGCGCTGGGTCGTTAAGATTGGCAGTGCTCTGCTGACCGCCGATGGCAAGGGCCTCGACCGCGGTGCAATGGCCGTTTGGGTCGAGCAGATGGTCGCGCTGCGTGAGGCAGGCGTGGAGTTGGTACTGGTCTCCTCCGGGGCCGTGGCTGCCGGCATGAGCCAGCTGGGCTGGACCAAGCGACCGAGTGCGATGAACGAGCTGCAGGCGGCTGCCTCGCTCGGCCAGATGCGCCTGGTGCAGGCCTGGGAGTCGAGCTTCGGGGAGCACGGGAAGCACACCGCGCAGATCCTGCTGACCCATGACGACCTGTCCGACCGCAAGCGTTACCTGAATGCCCGCAGCACCCTGCGCACCTTGGTCGATCTGGGTGTGGTGCCGGTGATCAACGAAAACGACACCGTGGTCACCGATGAGATCCGCTTTGGCGACAACGACACCCTGGCGGCGCTGGTGGCCAACCTGGTCGAGGCCGACCTGCTGGTGATCCTCACGGACCGCGATGGTATGTTCGATGCCGACCCGCGCAACAACCCCGAGGCGCAGTTGATCTACGAAGCCCGCGCCGACGACCCTTCACTGGATGCCGTGGCCGGTGGTACCGGTGGTGCCCTGGGTCGTGGCGGCATGCAGACCAAGCTGCGTGCGGCGCGCCTGGCTGCCCGTTCCGGTGCCCACACCATCATTATCGGTGGCCGCATCGAGCGCGTGCTGGACCGTCTGAAGGCGGGCGAGCGCCTGGGTACCTTGCTGTCCCCTGAGCGCGGCATGCTCGCTGCGCGCAAGCAGTGGCTGGCCGGTCACCTGCAAACCCGTGGCACTCTGGTGCTGGATGCCGGTGCCGTGCAAGCGCTGCGTCAGGCCAACAAGAGCTTGCTGCCGGTTGGCGTGAAGACAGTGCAGGGCAGCTTCCGTCGTGGCGAGATGGTGGTGTGCGTCGGCCCGGACGGTGTTGAAGTGGCTCGCGGCCTGGCCAACTACAGCGCCCTGGAGGCGCAGAAGATCATTGGTCAGTCGTCCGAAGCCATTGAGTCGATCCTTGGCTACAGCGCCGAGCCGGAACTTGTACACCGCGACAACCTGGTGCTGGTATGAGCCTGCTGAAGAGCGTAATCGCGGTGGCAGCGTGCGTGCTGCCGATGTTGGCTGGCGCCGAAGAGGTCGGCCAGGTGTCCACCGTGTTCAAGTTCCTCGGGCCGAACGACCGCATTGTGGTCGAGGCGTTCGATGACCCTAAGGTTGAGGGCGTGACGTGCTACCTGTCACGTGCCAAGACGGGCGGAGTGAAGGGGGGCTTGGGGCTGGCCGAGGACCGGGCGGAGGCATCGATTGCCTGTCGTCAGGTCGGGCCGATCAACTTCAGGGGTGAGCTCAAAGATGGCGAGGAAGTGTTCAAGGAACGCACCTCGCTGGTGTTCAAGACCATGCAGGTGGTGCGTTTTCTCGACAAGAAGCGCAACACGCTGGTGTACCTGGTGTACAGCGATCGCATGATCGAAGGCAGCCCGCAGAATGCGGTGACTGCCATTCCGATCCTGCCTTGGGCTCATTGATAGCCCGCTCCTGCATACGCATCGGTGGTTGGGCGCGGGCCGTCGTAGGCGCGGGTCCACCTGCGAAAGGGCCGGGCCTGCTGACCAATTTCCACCCGCCGTTCACCGTTGCCGTCGCCACCGTATTCGCGGGTAAACCCGCTCCTACACACGCATCGGTGGTTGGGCGCAGGCCGTCGTACGCATCGGTGACTGGACACAGGCCGCCGTAGGAGCGGGTTTACCCGCGAATGGGCCGCAACGCGGCCCCGGCTATCTCAGGCCAGCTCCTCGGCCTGATCCTCACGCACAACCGCCTTCACTTCATCCAGCCGGCTGATGAACTTCCAGTCCGCCTCGTCGATGTAGATGCCGTTCGGCCCGCTGCCACCTTCCAGGTCGATCGCAACGTGCGCCGAGACCTGTGGTTTCACACTCGCCAGGATCGGTACGAAGCCCAGTTGCTGGCTGGTCTCCAGCAGTGCCGCCTGGTTGCGTTCGTCGATGTCTGCCGCTTCGTCCAGGTAGTACGGTAGGCGAATGCGCCCGGCCAGGTCACGGTCCATCAGGTGCAGCAACAGGTACATGTTGGTCAGCGCCTTGATGGTCATGGTGGTGCCGTTGGACGCCGCACCGTCGATGTCGGCGTGGATGATCGGCTGGCCATTGACCTTGGTGATCTCGAACGCCAGCTCGAACAGGTCCTTCAGGCCCAGCTGGTTGTGGTTGGCCGCCACCAGCCGTGCCAGGTACTCCTTGGCCTCTTCGTTCTTGTTGTCCTGATCGGCACTCTGGGTCAGGTCGAAGACCGACAGGGTTTCGCCTTCTTCGTACTGGCCGGCACTGTGGATAATCTGGTCGATGTGCTTGAGCGCTTCCTTGTTCGGCGCCAGTACCACGCGGAAGCTTTCCAGGTTGGACACCTGGCGCTTGTTGATCTCGCGGTTGAACAGGGCCAGCTGGTGCTCAAGGCTGTCGTAGTCGCTGCGGATGTTGCGCAGGGTTCGGGCGATGTCGGTGACCGCAGCGCGGCGTGCCTTGGCCAAGGTCAGGGCTTCGTCGGTACGGTGCGCGTAGGCGTTCACCAGCAGTTGCAGGCGGCGTTCCATGTCGTCTTCGCTGTCGAACTTGGCAACGCCTTTGAGGCGCACCTGGGCGTACAGCGCCTCGATCTGGTTGTCCACCCGCTGCAGGCCTTGCCAGCTGTCCTGGTAGTCATTGAGCAGCGGCAGCAGGTTGTCCATCGAGTCGTCGATGGCTTCCATGTAAGGCGTGCCGTAGGGCAGGTCGGCCGGCAGCAGCTGGCGACGGCGCAGGGCGTCTTCCAGGGTGCGCTGCTTGGACTCGAGGTCGCCGAGCTGGCGGCCAACCAGTTGCAACTTGGCTGACAGCTGCTGGACGCGCTCGGTGAAGGCGTCGCTGGAGCGCTTGAGTTCGTCCTGGGCCGCTTCCAGCTGCGAGAGCTGTTCCAGCTTCTCGGGCTCTTCGGCGGTGAGGGTTTGGCTACGGCGGAAGTCTTCCAGCGCCTTCTGCGCGTCCAGCACTTCCTGGTACAGGGTTTCGGTCTGCGCTTTGGACGCGGAGCGGTCGGCGGCCACGGCCTGCTGGGTCTTGAGCTGCTTGAGTTCTTTTTCCAGGCGCTCTTTCTGGTCGCGCAGGGCGGCGCGGTCGGCCAGGGCCTGCAGGGCCGGTGGGTCGATGTGGGTCAGGTCGATGGCCAGGCCTGGGGCCTCGAAGCGCTCGCCCTTGAAGCCGTCCAACACCGCTTCCAGCGATTTTACCCACAGGTCACTGTCGTCCAGCTCGATGCCGCGGTCGCCCAGCGGCAGGCTGAACAGCGCACCGTTGAACAGGCGCATCAGGCGGTCGACGTCCTGCTGCGAGAACTCTTCGCGCAGGCGGGCATAGCTGTTGTTGTCAGCGTGGTCCAGCTGCTGCTTGACCTGCTTCAGGCGTTTTTCCAGGTCGCGTACGCGCTCGTCGAGGTCTTCGGCACTGAACTGCCGTGACTGGGCCAGCGCGCCGGCCAGCTCGTCGTGGGCGTCTTTGGCTGCCAGCAGTTGCTGCTCCAGTACCTTGACGTCATCGACCAGCGCAAAGCGGTGCTTGAGCACCGACAGCTCGCCTAGCCAGCGCTGGATACCGGTAATTTCACGCTCCAGGCGCATCAGCTCCTGGGTGCCGCCGCGCTGGTCGTTCTGCAGGCGGTCCTGCTCGCCACGGTAGTGCTCGGACTGGATGACCAGCTCTTCCTTGCGCGCCATGGCGTATTCCTGCCAGGTGCCCAGCAGGGTGTCGAGCACAGGCGAAATGCGGTGCAGCTTGCCACGCAGGATGTCGCGCTGGGCCACGCCACCGGCCAGGGCCTCGACCAACGGGCCGGCAGCGACCAGGGCGTTGTAGTCCTGCTCCATGCGGCGTACGTCGCGGAAGGCTTCCTCGCACGCAGCGATGTAGTCGACGCTGCCCGACCGCAGGCTGTGCTCGAAGGCGTCGAGGAACAGCTGCTTGAGCTTGGCGGCGGTGATCTCACGCATGTGCAGCAGGTTGATGAACAGCGCGCGGAAGGTTTTCAGGCTTTGCTCGCTGGTGGAGCGCAGCGGGATCATGGTCAGGTCCAGCGGCACCGAAGTGTGTCCGCCCACCAGCAGCCGGCGCAGTTCGTCCGGCTTCAGTTCGTAAGCCTTGATCCCCAGGCGTTCAAGGTTGGTGAACAGCTCTTTCTGACGCAGGCAGGTGTCGTTCTTCTGGTAGTGGGCCAGGTCCAGTTCGCCCTTGTAGGCGAAGAATTGGTGGCCGAAACCGCCACCCGGGCCGCGCCCGACCACACCAATCACGTGCGTGCCGTGGGGCAGGCTCAGTTCGCAAAGAATGTACGACGTGTCGCTGGCGAAGTAGAAGCGGCGCGATTGCTCAAGGCTGTACTTGCCGAAACTCATGTCCGACATGCGTGCCAGGATCGGGAACTGCAGGGCGTTGATCGACGCCGATTTACCCAGGTTGTTGGCGCCGTATACCGACAGCGGGTGCTCCAGCGGGAACAGGCCAAGGCTGTAGCCGGCGGTGTTGAGCAATGCGAAGCGGCGGATGCCGTAGCGTTCCTGGCTCATGCGTCAATCTCCTGTTGCTCTTCGCGGATGGCCCGGGCCAAGGCGTCCTCTTCGCTTTCCTCGCCCTGGAAAGGCGTGAGGTCGAGCGGGTCGTCGGTACGGTTGAGTTCTTCGGCGCTTTCTTCCTCGACCAGTACCGGGGTCGGCAGCGGCAGGGCGCTGTGCAGGGTGGCGGCCAGGTCGCGGTCCTGCTGCACCGAAAGGCACACATCGAGGAAGCGATGCATGGGCGGCAGGAAGCGATAGATGCCGCCTTCCTCATGGGCGAAGCCGAGTTGGGTCATGCGCCGCAGGATTTTTTCTTCCAGCTCGTCCACGGTCTGCACTTCGGCCTGCAGGAACAGGTCGCGGTACTTGTCCAGCAGCGAGGGCAGTTCGTCGCGACCGATGCTGCCGCCATCGAGCACGGCCATCGGGTCGCGGCCCTGGTCAGCAAGGTGCTCGACCAGGATGAAGGTGAACAGCGACAGGCGCTGCGCGGTCTTGTTGACCTGCGCGGCGGTCATGTCCGGTACGAAGTAGTAGAAACCACGGGTATCGCACACCAGTTCGAAGCCCAAGGCCTTGAACAGGGTGCGGTACTGGTCCTGGAAGTTCGACAGCTGGGCGTACAGCTCAGGGTCGCGCCGGCTGACGTGGAAGCCTTTGAACAGCTCGCGGAAGATCGGCGCGAGCTGGGACAGTTCGGAAAGATCAAGATGCATGGGCTGGGCTCGCGTTGGGTTCGGTAGGCGCGCTAGGGGCGTCTTCGCGGCTGGAGGTCAGGGCGAACGAATGCAGGCTGACCAAATGTTCCTGAGTGGTGTATTCGCGGCGGTCGAGGCGTTCGCGCTTGAAGCGCTTTTCCCGCGACAGGCGCGAGAACCAGTACAGCAGCTCGTCGGTGGCGCCTTCGGGCTCCTGCTCCAGCAGCCAGACCATCAAGTCGGGCAGTGGCAGGGCCTGTTCGCAGCGTTCGGCCATTTCCTTGACCGTGCGCGGGGCACGGGGCAGGGCGCCGGACTGGGTCTTGTGGGCTTTGGGGAAGCGCGCCGGTTTGGGCTCGAAGCGGGCCAGTGCGTAAACGTAGGCCTCGACCTGGCTGGCACTGCCAAGAAAGGTGCTTTGCGGGCGGGTGAACATCGGCATGGCCGCCTGCGGCACGGCATCGATGCCCTTGCGCCGGATCACCGACAGGGCCAGTGCGGCGCCGCGGGTCACGGCGTTGTGCCGGCGGGCTTCTTCGCGCAGCGGCAGCAGCAGTTCGCGGGCGTGGCGCAGGGTCAACTGGGCGCTGGTCTGCATTTCCAGGATGCGCGCGTGGGTGCGCAGCAGCATGTCGTCGTCGACCAGGTGGCCCAGGCGCGCCTGTTCGCCCAGCAGTTTCAGCAGCACGGTCTCGACCTTGCGTACACCCTGCTCGAAGGCGCCGTCGGCGTTGACCAGCTGGATCATCGGCTCGACGTATTCGTCCCAGGTGGCCAGCACTTCGGCATAACGTTGGCGCAGCGGAATCTGGCGGTTGCTGGTCTTGGCCCGTTCGGCCACGGCCACCAGTGCCTGCTCGTCGTTGTCGAGCTTTTTCAGCACATCGCGCACACGCATGTCGAGCAGGCGCAGCTGGCGTGCCAGGTCGTCGCTGTCGCGGTTGTCGAAGGCATCCTGGATGTGCCCGGCCAGGCGCTCCAGGTGGCGCAAGTAGGCTTCGATCTCCAGGCACAGGCCCAGCCGGTGTTCGCGGCGCAGGTAGGCGAGGAAGTCGTGGATCTGCGCGTTGAGCTCGAAACGGTTCGGGCTCTTGGCCACCGGGACCAGGATATCCAGGCGGATCCACACGTCGAGTAGCTGGGTGATGTCCTGCGGGGTGCTTTCGAGCTGCTGGCGGGCCACATGCTGGCGCAGTTCGACCAGGCTCAGGGTGCCCTGGTCGAAACGCTCGCACAGCGGCTCGATCAGGGCCCAGTGTTCGGCTAGGGCGCGCAGGACGCGCTTGGGTTCGATCATTGGCTTCGACTCGTTGCCAAGAAAAAGGGGGCGATTGTACTGCATTCGCGGGGGTGGTTTTTACCCCTTGGTCTGTAATGAGAGATAACCTTTTGGTTTGTGGATGTATGTCGTTGTTCTAGTGGCACTCGTTAGATCGAGCGCCGCCCGCGCGGCGCATCGCGACGCAAGGCCGCTTGTGTCTTGATGGGGGATTAGAATCTGGAGTGAGAGCGGTGAATGGCAAGCTGAATGCCGTAGGTGCCTTGAGCACGTGTGGGAGCACAAGCTGCCATTCACCGTTCCACTTTGGCGAGAGCCCGAACAGTTGGATGCGGCTCTGATCTCGAATCACAAGCGTGGGCCAAGCCAAAGTCCTCTCACTGTGTTGAGTTTAGGAGGTTTTGGTGATGGCTTCCTTCTTGGGTATCGATGTTTCCAGTCTCTCCCTTGATGCTGCGGTGCGGCCACAGGGCATCAAAATGCATTTAAGCAATGATCCCACAGGCTTTGAGGCGCTACTGGAGAGCCTTCGCAAGCTCAGTATCAAGCGCGTCCTGTTAGAGGCGACGGGTGGCTACGAGCGAGATGTCATGCGTTTTCTACAGGACGCTGGCTACAAGGTCATACGCGTTAATCCCAGGCGAGCCAGGTCATTCGCTGACTCTCTAGGCATCAAGGCCAAGACTGACGCCATCGACGCCGAGGTTCTGGCGCACTATGCCGAAGTCATTCCAGATCAACCCTCCCTGCGAATCAGCCCCGAACGAGCGCTTCTGCGAGAGTTGCTTCAGCAACGTGATCGGTTGGTTCAACAGCGAGATGACGACCTGCGGCGCCTGAAGCAGGTGCAATCGACTGCAGTTGCTAACTACCTGAATGCCAACCTGAAACACTTCAAAGCGCAGATCAAACTGGTTGAGCGTGAGATCGAACAGCAAACCGCGATGCTGAACGACGAACGGGTTACCCAACTGATTAAAGTGAAAGGCATTGGGATGGTGACAGCGGGCAAGCTAGTAGCGCTGCTGCCGGAGCTGGGTCGGGTTGAATCCAGAGAAATTGCCTCCCTGGTCGGAGTGGC